>JACQGJ010000070.1 GCA_016199605.1 Armatimonadota bacterium
GAAATGATTGAGACTCACCTGCTGCCACTCGCCCGCGTTCGGGCGTTCACCTTCAACGTCCGGCACCAACGGCAGTCGCACGACCTCGCTTTCGCTGTGCGTAATGGTCAGCCAGTCGTCCTCAATCTCGTACCGATATCCGTCACAGATCAGTTGCATCGTCATTGGGTGATTGGGCACCTCCGATATTGTTTCGCTGTCTCACAATAGGGGATTCTCCTCCTTAACGAGTATGCCTCCCATCCCGCCGTTATTTCGCAACAACGGCTGACACAAACCCCAATGCCCGCGCGGGATTCGGATCCTTGCCGTGAACAGCGATCTCAAGGTCGTTCTTCCCCGGGTGCAGCAACCCCTCCGCGCTGACTTCCTGCAGTGCGGTCGCTGATAGAGAGCGTTCGACTGCGTTGACGCGGATCCGATACGACTCGTCGGGTTTGGGTGACATCAGGCCAATCCGCAGACTCACCTTCGCTCCCTCGGCCAGCGCCCCTGTCGGCAGCACCAGGTTGATCTTGACCGTTGCGTCGTGGCCTTGAAGGAACTGCAGCAACGCGTCCCCAAAGTATTGGCGGACGGTGACGACTCTCTGCTGACCGAACGCGGGAATCGGATAGACATAGAACGCTCCTGTCGCAAAGGGCGGGAGCTCAGCGGATATCGTAAAGGAGTCTGCTTCCACCTTCCAGTCAGCCGGGAGCGGAACTCGCGAAGGACACTGACCTTTCGCAGCAGGCGGCAGCAAGACCTGCGCGCCATTGAAGGTGCAGTACTGACCGTTCGGCTTGGCGCCATGAATTTCCAGGGGCTTAACCTGGTCGCTGTCATTGAAAGCGAGGACTGTCAATCGCTCTGGCTCCGCGCTGGCAGCAAGGCGGACGGCGAGGTCGTCACACTCCGCAAGCACTCGGCGGCCCCTCAAGTTGCGCAGAATCCAGAAGACGCCGTACGCGCCGGTCTCCTGTCCTTTCCGGTTGAAGAGACACCAACGGCCCATTCCCTGCAGGTCGTGGTAGAGGTTCCCCTCGACCATGTCCTGGTGGTCGATCAGCGTGAGAAGGAACCGCTCGTAGGGAAGGGCGCGGCGCTGCCACTCAGCTTGCAGGTCGTCCCAGTCCGACGGCTCGCAGTTCAACGCGTAGTTGCTTTCCGTGATCCAGGAAAGCAAGGGGCGGCCCGGTCGCTGCTTCAACGACTGAGCATACACGAGGGAAGTCTGGACGACGAAATCCCCAGGTTCTACGTCGTAAGCATGATAGTCGAAGGAGTCGCCCGAGTCTTTCGTCCGCTCGAGATACGGTAGCGTGAACTCTTCCCAGGTGTACCAGGGCTTCTTTCCCTCCTGCGCCGGAGGCCACGCGGGCGGCCAACACAGAACGGGTCCGAGGGATTTCAGATCGGGGTGAACCGCCTTCACTGCTCTCGCAGTCGAGTTGAAGAAGTCCCCGTACAAACCACCGTAGCCGCCGTGGGCCGCGCACGCAGCTTCATCCTTCCAGAAGTTGGCGTTCGGCTCGTTCCAGACTTGGAAGTACTTCAACTGCGGATCATGCTCCCGCCACAGCTTGAGATATTCGGCGCAATGGTTTCCCCAGAGGTCCCAGTCTTTCGGTAGACCGATCGGGCTTCCCTCCAGCATCCACTGGGGAGGCGACAGGAGGCAGGGGATTGGCTCCGCTCCCAGGGCCCGAACCACCGGCAGGAAACGGCCATACATGTACCGGTCGCCGAACAAGGGCCGGCTGCAAAACGTGGCCCGAGCGGCCTCGCTTTGATACCAACTCAAGTCGTCCTTGTCGGGGCTGCACCAGGACAAGGTGGCCGGAAACCGGACCGCTCCGAATCGGCAGGCTTCGATCTTCGCGCGGAAGTCGGCATCCCAGACCACGGAGGGAAAGCCCTCGAAGGCGGTGATGCCAAACAACGTGGGTTTGATCTGCGTCCCACCGATATCCACGGAGCAGGTGACGTCAACCTTCACGGTCGCGGCCTTCAGCAGCGAAGGCGCTGCACAAAGCAGCAAGACCAACCCGCTGGCTTTCATCGCACCCATCTTCATCTCAGATCCTTCTCCCCCCGTCCAAGAGGACCGGAGGATTCCGTCTCGCGATCTGCCTCGAAGTCTTGGAGGGGCCGCGGCTCCCAAGTCTCTAATCGCGGCCTTCGGGAAGCGACAGTCTCCAGACGTCATTCATCAACGGCCACGAATTGCCGGCTATGACCCACAGGCTGTTGTCGAAGACATAGCAGGAAGGCTCGTGGCGGGGTGACCATTTCGTCTCGGACACCAACTCATTCCAGGTCACGCCATCGTCGGTGTACCACGCTTCGGCGAAGTTCACGCTCTTCCGGTTGCTGAACCCACCGATGATCCAGAAACGTTTCGCGTATACCTTCGATACGAACCACATGCGCTCCTCCCAGGGAGCGTGCTCCAACACTCTCTTCCAGCTTGCCCCGTCCACTGAACACCAAACGTCGTTGTAGGTGGAGTAACTTGGGTAGTGCTTCTCAGGCGGATCGCTGGCCTTTGCAACGGCCCCGCCCATGAGCCACAGTTTTCCCGCGAACGAGGTCACAGCCGAGCCATAGCGGGATCCATAGGGAGCTTCCTTCGTCGCGCAAGTCCAGTTCGCCCCATCGGTGGTCCACCACACGTCCGCTCCGCTGCCGAGCTGCCACATCTTGCCGTCGTATACAACGACCTCACCATAGCCGCGAGCGCCGAAGGGCGTTTTCTCCAGAATCCGGTCCCAGTGGAGACCATCGGACGACGACCAGACGCTTCCTTTGATCGCCCACATCTTACCGCCATGGACAACCATTTCGCTGTAGCCATCATAGGGAGTCTCGTCCAGCGTCTTGGTCCACGTCTTCCCATCTGTCGAAGACCATAGGTCGCGCACCAGCATATTGCCCGCATGGTACGCGTTGCTGATCCACATCTTGCCGTCAAAGATTAGGTCCTCCGACGTATCACGTGGACTGAACTCGGCGTGTTCAGTCACGCGCTCCCATGACCCTTTGACCGGCTCGGCCTTTCTAGCCGCGCCCGTGTTCGTCTGGGCGGATCCGGGGGCGGACAGAACCATGAACGCCATTGCGATCGTTCCAACCAGGAAAAGCATAAGCAAGGTGGTCACCTTCTTTCCGGGGGTGTTGAACCACTCCCTCGCAGTCAGCATGAGGGTCATCAACCTATACTCGTTAAGGTTGAGAACTCCGTGCCAGCAAAAAGGTGGTTTTTCAACCTTAGCGAGTATAAAGGGAATTCCTTTCATCGACTCGTTGGGGGAGAGTATAACATCGCGACGAAGCGACCGCAACGTCCTTCCGCTTAACGTGTGCATATTCCAAAATGAGGTTTGGCTACAGTAGTGAACGGTCGCCGTGCCGTTCCTGTCCCGGAAGGAAGGAAACGTATCGCCCGGCTGGAACGGCACGGCGACCGTTCACTA
>JACQGJ010000068.1 GCA_016199605.1 Armatimonadota bacterium
CATCAATCGCCACACCTGGGCAAACACGTTCAAAGGCGGAGGCGGAGGGCTTTCCCGCAACGGCTGCGTGTGCTTCAACATCACCCCGATAGCCACGGACTACCTGCTAAAGTTGGCGAGGGTGAAGTACCAGGCAGATACCCGCCCGGACGGGCGTCCGCTCATCAGCGGATTCATAGGAGCATCATCCCCGCTGCGGTTCGACGGGAGCATTATGGAGTGCATGCTCAAGCTGGCGAAGGAAAAGCAGGTGGTCGCGATAGGCTCCAACGTCCTGGGAGGAGCGCAGGCGCCGGTCACCCTGGCGAGTGTGGTCGCGATGGAGAATGCCGAGCGGCTCGGCGGGCTGTCTCTCTTGATGGCGGCGGATCCCGATGCCTTCGTCTACTTCGTCAACCACCCCAGCTTTATGGATATGACCTGCGGGAACGTCGCCAACGGCTCGCCGGAGCACTCACTGATGGCCATGTGCGCCACCGGCCTGCTGCGTTACTATGGGCTCCAACTGATGGCGAACCACCCCGTGATTTCGACAGGTGAACAAGTGCCGGGAAATCAGGCTGCCGTTGAGAAAGCCCTGCACGCGATGCTGTCGGGGTTGTCGGGGACTTCGGGCGTGTGCGGTTGCGGGTCCTTGATGGACTCTATGAGCTACGAGCAGTTGGTGATTGACAACGAGGTCGCGGGGATGGTGAAGCACTATCTGAAGGGGTTAGACGTCAATGACGAGACCATCGCTCTCGATGTTATCGAGGAAATGGGCATCGGCGGGGCGTTCCTGGAGCATCCGAGCGTCGCCCGGAACGTGCGGTCGGTCTACTGGCAGCCCAAGCTCTGGAACAGGCTCTGCTACAGCGAGTGGTTCAGGGAGGGCGCTAAGGATGTGTTGGAGAAGGCGCACGAGAGAGTCGCGCACATCCTTGCCACCCACCATCCAAAGCCTCTCACCCAAGACCAGGAAGACCAGATGGACGAGATTCTGAAGGAAGCAGAAGCGGTGCTGGTGGCGCGGTAGGGAGTCGGAAAGCGGAAAGTGGAAAGCCGAGAGCAGACGACAAGTATGCGTCGGGACGCTTTCTGCCCCACCCGTGCCCCCGATGATCCTTCGGCGCAAGAAGCCTGCGGAAGCATAGTGACTTTGTGGGAGAACAGGAATGAACAGCAAAGAACGTGTCCAAGCCGCTGCGAACAGAATCAGGCCGGACAGGCCGGCTACCAGTCTTCGGGCCACTCCGGAGGCCTGGGAATCGCTCCGAAATTACCTCGGGGTCAAAACCAACGATGAAGTGATGGATGTCCTCGATATCGACGTCCGCCAGTTGTCGATTCCCTTTGTCGGCCCGCCGGAGCGGTCCGCGATTCCCTTAGGCTCCGAGGGCACGGACTTCTGGGGCTGCCACACCCGTAAGGCCGAGAACGAATTCAATACCTACTTCGAGTTCGACTACCACCCGCTCGCCAAGGCAACCTCGGTGGCGGAGGTGGAAGCGCACGACTGGCCCAGCCTGGACTGGTGGGACTACTCCGCCCTCCCGGACCTGATCGCCAGGATCAACCAGAAGCAGCCACGGTCCGTCTCGTTCTTCTATGGAGGCGCTTTCGAGACCCCTTGGTACATCCGGGGCATGGAGGCGTTTCTGGCCGATCTCTATGAGAACCCCGACATTGCCGGCGCAATATGCACACACGTCGAAGGATACTACCGCGAGCGGGCGCTGCGGGTTACCGATCTGGTCGGCCACGATATCGACGTCATGTACTCCGGCGGCGACATCGGTACCCAGAGGGGGATGATGCTCAGCCCCGATCTGTGGCGGAAGCGCATCAGACCCTTCACCGGCAGACTCATCTCAACGTTCAAGCAGAGGGGCTACATCACCTTCTACCACTCCTGCGGCTCGCTGGTACCGGTGATCGATGACCTGATCGAAGTCGGACTGGACATCCTCGACCCCATCCAGCCGTCAGCCGCCGGTATGTCACCCGAGGAGTTGTTCCCGCAGTTCGGCAACCGGATATCCTTCCACGGGGCGATAGATGAAGTTGGCCTCCTGCCTCACGCGACCGCCGCGGAGGTCTATGCGGAGACCACTCGCATAATCGACATCCTCGGCAGGAACGGCGGATACATAGTGGCCCCATCACACATGGTCCAGGGCGACACCCCACCGGAGAACATTGTAGCGATATACGACGCGGCAAGGAATTACCGATGGTAACGACCGTTCATTGAGGGGAGTCGAAATGAACAAAGCACAGCCAAGCACGAAGCCAGGCTTCTCAATCCATTGGTCATCGTGTCCCTTAAGCGACGCGGACGGCAGCCGGGCGCTGTGGTTCCTGGAGGGATCGTTCGGCGTCGAGAGCGATATCTACCTCGGACCGACCATGAAGGGCTTGTATGAAGATCAGTCCCGGAACTGGTTCTTCTGGATGGAAACCGAAGGGAAGATAGTCTCGATCTGCTGGTACCTCCAGCCGGACGACGATCCTTCCCTGAGCTGCTTCGGCGAGGTATACACCGCGCCGGAGTATCGCGGCAGGGGTCTGACAAGGGAACTCAATGGCTTCTCGATCAGGCACTTCGAAAAGTCCGGCGGGAAACTGATGATGCTCGCAACCGGCAACCCCGTCGCCGCCAAGCTTTATGCGAGTCTGGGCTTCGAGCCGCACCCCGAAGGCTTTATGCCCAGGTTCACGCCCGGATGTGAGGGGTTCCTCGAATTCTATTTCTCTCCGGGGGAAGTCACGACCCGCCAGGTGCGCTACGGCGACATGCCTCGGGTTGTCGCGCTGCTCAATGAACCCAACCCCTGGATCTCGGCCTGTATGTCCGAAGGCATATTTTCTCCCAACTGGTACCGCCACAACCGCTGCGGCAGCCTGTTTGCTCCTCTCTGGCGGCGGACCAAGGGCCTGTGGATGGGGATGTTCGCGGCGAGCGGAGCGATGGTGGGGTCTGTTACAATGGACTCGGTCGGCTCGATGGACACCCCGGGACACGTGATCCTGGACCTGTTCGTCCACCCGGCTTTCATCGGAGACGCGCCGCGATTGCTGAGAGACGCCATCAGCTTCGCCGAGGACCGAGGTGTAACCTCGTTCGGCGCGTACATATCGGGGTGGGACGAGAAGGCGGGCGTATTGGAGCGAGAGGGTTTCGAGCGCGTTCTGCCTGACGCGTTCGAGATTTACCTGGGAGACACAACTCAGCCGGTGGGTTACTGGCGATTGGGTTGATGGAGGAAGGAATATGAGGCTTTCCTTAGCACCTGCCACACTCCTGCGCGCTATCTTGGTATGCTGCGTGTGTTCCGCCGCACCTGCGGCGCTGAAGCTGCGCTACTCAGGGGAAGTGGTTTACATTCCTGCCGGTTCTTTCCTGATGGGCAATTCTGGTGTGGGAGATGACGCTGCGCTGGGCCAACCGGAGGAGCTTCCGCAGCGATCCGTCTATCTTCCCGATTACTATATCGGTAAGTACGAAGTAACTCGAGGCGAGTATCGCGCGTTCATGGACGCCGGTGGATATTCCAAGCCGGCCTACTGGTCCAGAGCTGGTTGGAAATGGAGAGTATCGAGCAGCCGCACCCAGCCGCATTACTGGGCCCCTCAGCAGAACTGGGCAAATGGGGAGTTCACCCAGACAGACAACCACCCCGTAGTAGGCGTCAGCTACTACGAGGCCGAGGCCTTCTGCAAATGGGCAGGCGGGCACCTGCCCACTCAGGCCCAGTGGGAAAAGGCCGCGAGGTGGAACGGCACCTCCTCGAAGATCTATCCCTGGGGCAACACGTGGGACGTGGAGAAGTGCAACAACTACATGGACAAGAACCCCGCCGGAGGTTATGGGCTCTACAGGACAACTCCGGTCGGCAGCTACCCCGATGGAGCCAGCCCTTATGGATGCCTGGACATGGCCGGTAACGCGCGGGAGTGGTGTCAGGACTGGTACAAGTCGTATCCGAGGAGCGCGCAACCGTTCGACTACGCCAACGCTTACTATGTTCTGCGAGGCGGCAGTTGGTACTACAACCCGGGAGATGACAAGAACAAGGGAGACACACTATTCTCCTGCCGCAGCGCCAACAGAGGCAGCAGCCGCTTGCCCTACGGCAGCAACTATGACTACGGTTTCCGCATGGCCGCGGGAGCGCCCGGAGCGGGCGCGGAGAAAGCTCTTATCAGGGGGAAGACAGCTATGAGCAAAGCAGGCGTTTCGCAGGGAAGAGTGATATACAATCTCGACTGCAGTGAGTATTTTGTCGGCACGTTTGGCGGAGTCGTTCCGGAGACGATTGACAAGTTCGTGGATGAGCACGCAGCCGCCGGGGTCACGGACTTGTTCATCAACGTGAACGCTCAACGCACCAACTACCACAGCGACGTGTGGGAATCGTATTGGGACGGCTACGATCCGAAGGCAGGTGACAACCAACCGTTCTTTGAAGGGATAGACATGGTAAACCGGCCCTGGGA
>JACQGJ010000069.1 GCA_016199605.1 Armatimonadota bacterium
CTCCGTTCGCAATGACAATCCCGGAAGGGACTTGCGAAAGGCTGCACTAAGGAGGGACGACCTCGAGTCCCTGGACTCTGACGAGCGACTCCAGATCGCGCATTTCTTCGTCGGTCTGACGCTTGATCCCTTGCAGGGGATAGTCTCTCAAAAACCACGCGTACTTTCCGCTCGCCGCAGGATTGAAAGGAAGCAAGGAAATCCTCGTGGCGCCAATCTTGGCGACGGTCTCGCCGATCTTGCGGATCGAGTCAGGCGATCCGTTGCAGCTCGGGATCACGGGCACGCGAAGAAGGACCTCTGGTTTGTGACCGCCGTTGTCTCGGGTGAGGTCAAGCAGCCTTCGGAGATTCTCCAGAATGGGCTGATTCGAAACGCCCGTGAATTCACGGTGCTTTGCATCGTCGGCGTGCTTGAAGTCGAAAAGGAACAGGTCGATGACAGAAGCCATCTTTTCCAGCCGCTTCCACGACGTGAACCCCGTCGTCTCGATGGCGACGTGGATCCCGCTTTGCTGGCACAACGACGCAACGGCGAAAGCAAACTCGAACTGCAACATCGGTTCGCCTCCGGTCAAGGTCACACCTCCGCCGGACCGGCGGAAGAACGGTGTCAACCTCTCCGCTCGGGCCACGATCTGCGCCGCGGTTGCCGTATACCCCTTGATTTCCATCGCCGCCGCGGGGCAGGATTCGACGCACAAGCCGCACGTTCTGCAGACCTCCATCTCCCTGTTGATCTCCCCGTCCACCTTCTCGAAACCATGCGGACAGACTTCCAGACACTGCCCACAGCGAAGGCACCGAGTCTGATACCAGACTGTTTCAGGCTCAGGGCTGATCGACTCGGGGCTATGACACCAGACACAATGCAGGGGACAGCCCTTTAGATAGACGGTCATGCGAAGGCCGGGGCCGTCGTGGGTGGCGGTTTCATCAATCGCGAAGACAGTCCCGGAAGTGGAAGCGAGGGTTGTAGTGTCAGATAGTGGGTTCATGTCGGGAACGCGGGGCGCAGTCACACTTCCATCTCTGCTCTTGCGATGACCTCGTTCTGCGCATCCTGGGGCAGGAGTGTAAAGGGCACGAGATAGCCCCCGATGCGAACGAACAGGTCTCGGTAGTTCTCCGGTTGCTGCTGCGCCTCTCGCAGAACTGCCGAGCCTACCACGTTGATCTGGATCTGGTAGAACCCAAGCTCGAAGCTGGCTTCTAAAAGTCCCTTCAGTCGATCGACGCCTTCTTCAGTCGTCAACGAGCTTGCAGCAAACCGGAGGTTGTAGGTTGTGCCTCCCAATCCACGGGACTGGTCGAAGCCGCTCGCAGACAACAGCATGGAAGGAGTGCCTTTCAAGTCCACACCGGTGCAGGGCGCGATGGAGTTCGCAATCGGAACTCCCGCCTTTCGTCCATCCGGAGTCGCCGGGGTCTCGTTGCCGAACCCGATCCACACCGTCCATCCCAGAAAGCCGGGGAACACCGGGCCGCCAAAGCGATTGGAGTGACCTTCAATCGCTGAGCACCAACCCCCCGCGACCTCGGCGAAGAGGTCATTTACCCACGGATCATCATTGCCGTATTTCGGACACTCCTTCAAAATGGCCCGGTGCAACGACTCGTACCCATCAAAGTCGTTCCGGGCCGCCTGCCGAAAGTCGTCCACGGTGAAGCGTTTCTGATCCTCAACCAGCGTCTTCACAGCGACCAGACTATCGACGACATTGGATATCCCCACCGCCTCCGGTTGCTGGAAGTTGTAGAGCGCTCCGCCCTGACTAATGTCCGTTCCTCGGTCGAGACAGTCCTGAACAAAGCAAGAGAGCAGCGGGAACGGCCGATACCATGACTCAACCAACATGGTCCGGTGCCCGTACGAGATCGCCTCGTGGGCCGCCCACTCCAGTTGCTTCGTGAATGCCTCGCGCAGCTCCTCGTAGGTCTGCGGAATTCCAGTTGCCGGACGGTCCCTCGTCTCCGTGATTGGATGCACGCCATCGAAGAGAGCGTAGATCAGGCACATCGGGATATTCACATAGGGCCAGGCAACGCAGGGATTGCAGCGTCCCGCGATGGAAGTCTCGGTACAGGTACTGGGGAGGTGGTCTACCGCGTGTTCTCTGGGAATGCCGTGACGCGTCAACCCCTGGACGATGAGGTCGCTGTTAAAGAAGGCCGGCTGGCCCTTCCCGTTTCTGAGGAGGCGGCAACAGGCCCGGACGAACTCAGGGTCCATCTCGGAGTGCCACGACACATCAATGCCTGGGAAGTACATCTGGACCCGATCCGAAGCCTTGACCAACTCAAAGGAAAGCGGGTTGGTTGCCGACGAACCGTCCGGCTTTCGTCCGCCCACTACCAGTATAACGGCGCTCATGCTATCCCCGCTGAACTCGTTGCACTTGATGAAGAACTGGTCAATCAGCGCCTGCGCCATTTCGGCATCGAGGGTTCCCAGGTCCTTCTCCCGGCGGTAGAACGGATAGAGGTATTGGTCCATCCGGCCCGGTCCGAAACAGCCATGTGAAACCCCGTTCTCAAGAGCGACGGCAAGGAACAGAAACCAGGTCAACTGAAGGGCCTCGCGAAAAGTCTTCGCCGGCTCTGTGGCGATGGATTCACACACGCGACGGGTTTCGCCCAATTCCTGAGACCACAGGGAATCAGTGGTGTCCGAGGCCATTTCGCCCGCCAATTCAGCGTAACGACGGATGAAGTGCTGGAGACCGTTCAGCGAAAGGAGCGCAGCTTCGTAGAAGGCGGCCTTCTCCGTGCTTGCCGGGTTCGTCTTGTCCAAAACGGAAGAGAGGGCCCGGAGGCGGCCGGCGATCCCTTCGAGACCAACACTGAGCACTGTTTCGTAGTCGGGAGCCATGTGTCCTTCGGAAGAGTGCCCCCAGTCTTGCTCATCGCCTAAATATGCGCACGCCTGGTCAACGGCCGCCTGAGTGCCCGGATCAGGAGCGCAGTTGGGGTGCCAGCCGACGATCAATTCACCGTGGCGGATTCCGACGGGAATATGCTCAAAAAGATGCCTTGTCGCGCGAGCCACACGGAGGCAACGGAAAGGCTCACGCTCCGTTTGCCTGAACGATTCGGCCCAGAGCAATTGTCGCTCGGTGTAAACGGTCGCCTCTTGCCGCACCGTATCCCGAAGATGCTGAGTCCAATCACGAAGAGGGTTCGCCTGATCGATGGCAACCGGCGCTGCCCGTTTTGTTCGTTCCATACGCAGTTCATCCTTGCACACAGAGTACGGCATCCTCTGCCGAAAGGCAGTATAGCATACCGATAGCCCTTCCACAAATCCGCTGTGCTTGCTATACTCCTGGCGGACGGTGGGTGGGTGCGACGCCCCCTTGAACATAGGCGCTTCGCGCCGACCGGCTGTGC
>JACQGJ010000093.1 GCA_016199605.1 Armatimonadota bacterium
GACGTTCGACAGTGCAACTGTCTCACAACAGGGGATTTCATTCCCTAACGAGTATATAAGTAATCAGATCGCTTTGGCGGAAGCCACGGGGCCTGACTCGGTCAGTCCCTGACTCCCGGTCTCAACACCAACTTGCCTCAACTCGCCGGGGTCCCCTGCGGCGCACACTCGATTCCTACCGGACTCCTTGGCTCTGTAGAGGGCCGTGTCGGCTTCGTTGATAAGAGCTTCATCTGTCTCCGCGTCCATTGGAAGGGCTGCAACACCGACGCTGATCGTCTTCCGCAGAACCGGATTCTCCGCGTCGCCATAGAAGGTTGCCTTCTCAACACTCGCTCGGATCTTCTCCGCCACTGCCAGAGCGCCGTCTTTCTCAGTATCCTGGAGGATGACTGCGAATTCCTCGCCTCCGTAGCGCGCGAGGAAGTCCACCTCCCGCAGGCAATCTGCCACTATCTCCGAAACCTTCCTGAGCAACCGGTCGCCTGAAGGATGTCCGAAGGTATCGTTATGTTGTTTGAAATGGTCCAGGTCCATCATAAGCAGCGATACCGAGCGGCTGTATCTTTCGCCGTGACGCATCGCTTCGTTCAGCCGTTCTCGGAAATAGCGGTAGTTGTAAAGCCCGGTCAGGGAATCTGTGATCGCGAGCTGCTCAACCTTCTGGAAGAGTTGCGCCCGTTCGCTGGCGATCGCCACCTGGTTCGCAAGCGTCGTGAAGAGATCGGCATCCTCTTTCGTGAATCGACGTGGCTCGTTGCTGCTCATGTGCATCACCCCGAAGGTCTTGCCTCCCGCGGTCAGAGGGGCGCACAGGTAGGACCGCGCCGGGCCTTCGGCCATGATCTGCTGGCAGGTGAAATCGCTTTCATCGTCCTCGACCTCGAACCGATTCCCCTTCTTCATCGCCCAGCACTTGCGAACGGGGATGATCTGCTTGTCGACGTGGACTTTCTGGAACTCGGGGGTGAAGCCTCGCGAGACAATGACCTCCAATTCGTGCGTCTCCGGCTTTTCCATCATGATATACGCCAGGTTGCAGGGGAACAGGTTGAATACCTGAGTCACGACCATATCCATGATCTCTCTCGGGTCGGAGCTCGCGCTGAGGAACTCGACCGTTTTGAACAGCGCGTTCAACGCCGTGAGGCGACTGGTTGCAGATTCGTGCAGCTCGGCGTTGGCGATGGCAATCGAGGCCTGGTTGGCAAAGATCGAAAGCAGACGGACCTCGTCTTCGGTGAACTGTCGGCGTTCTGAGGAGTAAACCTCGATCCCGCCAAACACTCGCTCCGGGCCCAGCAAGGGGACCGAAAGCACCGAGTAGTAACCTTCCTGACGGCTGAGCATCTCCAACTCGGAGTAGTTCGGATCCACCGCGACATCCGTGATAGCGATCGCTCGCCGGTCGCTCACTGCCCGGCCGACCGATCCTTCCCCGACTTTGAACCGAACATTCCTGACGAAGTCCTCCGTCAGCCCTGCCGATCGAACGATGGTCAACTCCTTCGTCCGTTCCTCCAGAAAGAAGATCGCGCAGGTATCTACCTGGATCAGGTCTTTGGCTTTGGCGAGGATGACATCGAGAACCGCCTCAACGCTCAGACTTCTCGCTACCTCCTGTGAAATTGCCAGCAAACCTTGAATGTGGCTAAGGCTGTGGCGCGCCTGTTCGAAGGTGCGGGCGTTCTCGATGGCCATGCCAATCTGGCTGCCTACCGTAGTCAGAATCTCCAGGTCCTCCGGGGAAAAGGGCTGCGGGTGATGCGAGCCGAGCACCATCACTCCTTCAACGCCTTCTGCGGACCTCAAAGGAACGCTCGCGATCTGGCGGAGATCGTCACGATTCGGCGCCACCTGACTCAACCAGGACTGTGCGCCCTCCTCATCGGTGACACTGAGTTGTCCCGACTGCGCCGTTCGTCCCAGCCATCCCAAGGAAGAGGGGAGCCTCCGTGCGGCCGGTGGAAGCCGCGCCGGCAGCCCTTCCTGAGCGTGGATCTCGAGGTGCTGCCCCGATTCATCCACGAGGTAGAGTGCTCCGAGTTTCATTTCCAGCTCGCGCATGACAATGTCCAAAGCCGCGGTGCTCACACTGGTGAGACCTCGGGTCACGTTGAGAGAAGCCGACACTCTTCCCAGGGAGTGCATCTTGACGACCCGCTTCTCCTGGCGTCGAATCTGGCTGAGTAGACTTCGGCGGAGCGCGTCCATTTCCTCGGCAAGCTCACCGATTTCGTTGTGGGCGCGGGAATAGATTTCGAGAGACGTGTTGTCCTGATTGGCGTTCTGAACTCGTCGGCGAAGCTCCCACAGGGGTTCGCACACGCTCCAAACCAGCCATGACGCTCCGCCGACACAAACCAGCACGGTGAAAAGACTGAGTCCTGCAACCTGCCACAACGCCAGAGACGGCAACTCCCCCTGACCAAGATGGGCCAGAGCGACATAGAGACCTACTGCCGCGGAAAAGC
Organism: Armatimonadota bacterium; assembly: GCA_016199605.1. GTDB lineage: Bacteria > Armatimonadota > Abditibacteriia > CG2-30-59-28 > CG2-30-59-28 > JACQGJ01. Next base: position 2,475 of record JACQGJ010000093.1, read on the forward strand.
CGGCGCAAACAACTGCGACCAGCATGAAGGTAATCAAGAGCTTGGTGTGGATTCTCATAGGATCCTCAACTCAAAGCCATCCTTTGGTTGGCACACGATCTTTCTACCACAGCGAACGCGGTTCCTGGCAGAAACCACGGCCTTGGCAGAACAACGCAGGCTCAACTAACGTCCCGGCGAGACAGGGCATATCCGAACCGCTGCAGACTCGCCTCGTCGCTTCGCCATTTCTCTCGCACTTTCACATGCAAGTCGAGAAAGACTTTGCAGTCCAGCTTCCGCTCGATCTCACTGCGAGCGCTCTCTCCGATCTGGCGAAGCATCTTCCCGCCGTTTCCGATGACGATGCCTTTTTGGCTGTCTCGTTCGACCACCACATTCGCGGCGATGTACAAAAGGCTTTCACTTCGGGGAGTCATCTCCTCTACCGTCACCGCGATGGAGTAAGGTATCTCCTGGTGAGTGAGATGGAGGGTCGCCTCGCGGATCAACTCGCCGATCATGAAACTCTCCGTTTGGTCGGTAATCATGTCGGCAGGAAAGTAGGGAGGCCCCTCGGGCAGAAAGTCCACGACAACGGCGGCGAGATCGCTCAAGCCTGCGCCAGTCAACGCGGACACGGCGGCGACTTTGTCGCATCGCAGCAACTCAGAGTAAGATTGCCACCGCTTGTCCAGGTCCTCTGCGGGGCACAAGTCGACTTTGTTGAGCAGGAGCATCACCGGACACCCTACGCCTCGCAGATGATCTGAGCAGAGAGCGTCCTCCTCGCTGGGTTTCACTGAAACGTCGACGACGAAAAGCACCACTTCGGCATCGGGGAGTGCGGACCGGGCGGATTCCACCAGGCATTCGCCCAGGCGATGTTTGGGACGATGGATCCCAGGCGTGTCCCATAAAACGACCTGAGAGTTCTCCCAGTTAAGAACCCCGGCGATCCGATTGCGCGTCGTCTGTGGCTTGGGCGACACGATAGCGATCTTCTCACCAAGCAGGGCATTGAGCAACGTTGACTTGCCGACGTTGGGTCGGCCCCACAACACGGCAAACCCGGACCGGAATCCTTCCGGAACTTCCGGGAAGATCCCACTCGGTGGCGCAGGCTTGCCTGCATCCTTCATCGCTTCGCTGATAGCCGCTTCAATCATTTCCCGTCGATTCTAATGACCCAAGGAACCATTGTCAAGGACTGCGCTCCTCGCGTTGACGCTGACCCGCCACCCATGTATAATGCCGCAAGTGCGTTAACGAGGAGTAACCTTCATGGAACCTGTTAGATTTGTTCGGGTCGTACGGACGTCGACCTCGGAAGTCTATGTCCTTTGGGAGGACGAGGAACGGCTTGGGCAAATGGACCTTCACTACGCCCACGATGTGATTCACGCCAACATCGTGCTTGAACGAGAGACCAGCGTCGAGGATCGTAAAGAGCTTGTCAGTCAAGTCGATCAGGAGATCGTCAGTTCTTACCTGCCCAGCTTCGACCGGGAGGACTTCCTCATTACCCTTTTCCGCGGCCATGAGGTCGACTCCTATTCCGACGGTGGTGGCGAGTTGGGGGAAGAGATCGACCTGGAGGACGATGACGATTTTTAGCAGGCGTTCAATGCTACGCACAAGAAAGCGTGAGCGCGTGGGACCCACTCACGTCTAACGTATACTCGTCACCGATAGGAATCCTCCCTTGTTGTGAGGCAGTTGCACTGCCGAACCAAGCCGACAAGCCCTGTCGCAGTAAGCGTAGTTGAGGTTCGGCAGTGCAACTGTCTCACAACAAGGAAAGGTGGATTTTCAAGGGTGACGAGTATAGCAAACTCCGGAGGTGTCCCCATGCCTCTCTTTGATGTGCGCCGGCCTGCTGTCGCCGGGCGCTTCTACGAGGGAAACCAGCTTGCGCTTCGCAAGGAGATCGAGGACTGTTTCCTCCACCCTCTCGGTCCGGGACAGCTTCCTGACTTCCCTGTGAAACAACCACGGACCCTCCTCGGCCTCGTCAGCCCCCACGCTGGTTACATGTTTTCCGGACCTCCAGCAGCCAGGGCTTACCTTGAGTTGGCCAGAGAGAAACCGCCGGACTTGGTGGTGATCCTGGGGACGAAGCACCGGTCTGAAGGGCCGGACCTCTCGGTCTGGGGGGGAGGTCCGTGGGTCACGCCACTCGGCGAAGTTCAGGTGGACCGGCGTTGCATCGAAGCCCTGACGAGCGATTCCCATCTCTTCCAGCTCGACGCTTCCGCCCATTACGGGGAACACGCCGAGGAAGTGCAGCTTCCCTTTCTCCAATTCATCTATGGCGACCACGCGCCTCCCGTCGTGCCTGTGTCTTATGGCGCCGACAAGGTCGACACGATTCTCCAATCAGGTCAGCGTCTCGCCTCCGCCCTGATCGGTCGGTCCGCTCTCATCATCGCCAGTACCGATCTTTCACACTACGAGCCCCAAGCGGTCGCCCACCGCAAAGACCGGCTTGCCCTTGATCGTATCGAAGCCCTCGATGCTGAAGGACTGCTCCAGGTCGTGAGAGATCATCGCATCTCCATGTGTGGCTATGCTGCCACCGCTGCCATGCTCACTGCCTGCAAGGAACTCGGCGCCACTCGCGCGGAGATCCTCGGGTACTCCACCTCCGGCGATATTCTCAACGACCCGTCGAGTGTCGTCGGCTACGCGGCGGCTGTGATACGGAAAGGGAGTTGACCCGCAATCAGGCCAAGGCCACTTAGTACTGCATTTCACAAGTATCGCAACGTAATGTCGGTTTGCTTTGAGCGTAGGGA
>JACQGJ010000071.1 GCA_016199605.1 Armatimonadota bacterium
GGACCGGTGCCCGTCAATGTATTTGCCCGGATCGTGGAGCCCGCGGACGAGTTCTATTCGGTGTGTCGTCGCATGAGACGCGAAGGAGCCAAGCCTTTCGGCATCGAACCGGTGGACGATTGAGAGCGGCGTCTGACGAAACAGCCGAGTTGCTCAACAGCTACGACGTGGGGATGATGAGCGAACTGCGCCTCCTCGGCGGAGGAATGTTTCTCAAGCCACTTCTCGTTGTGACGGATCAGGGGAAGTACGTCCTACGAGGCCATGCGTTTCGATCCACCGCGAGGCAGTTCCAGGTTCAGGCGGAAGTGGTGAACCGCGCTGCGGACCTGGGTGTGCGCTGCCCGCGAGTTCTACGTGACCATGAAGGTTATTTTGGACACGACCGTGAGGGTGTCTGCTGGGCGGTGCATGAGTACCTGGAGGGAAACCTCTACACCTGGCCCGCGTGGCGGGCCGCCAAACGTGACGCGTCCTTCCTTCGCGGGCTGGGCAATCAGGTCGCCGCGACGCATCACGCGTTGGCGGGAATCGAGGAGGGCGGTTCGGCTACTCTCTCCCCCTCACTTCCGCCGATTCAGTTCAGGTTTCTGGACGAGATTCGACAACATTGGGATAGCAGCCTCGACGCTCTGGAGAGGCAGGCGAGCGCACCTGCTCCCAGAACGACCGAGACCTTCCTTTGCCGACGGCAGCGACTCGCTGAACCTTGGGAGTGGCTGGGGGAGCAGGTCGAAGCTCTCGGGATCGCGCAGTGGCCGCGACAGTTGGTGCATGGCGATGTCTCACCCGTCAACCTTGTCTTCGACGAGGCCGGGCGCGAGTTTGGTCTCATTGACTGGGACTGCCTTCACGACGGTCTAAGGCTCTATGATGCCCTCGGCGATGTGCTGAACCGGCCGCCCGTGGAATTCATCGACGCGGCGAGATACGAGAGCGACGCTGTGCAGTGCTATCTGGAGGGCTACTGCGATCACGCGAAGCCTGCCCTCACCGCTGAAGAGATCGCCGCTGTCCCTGTCTTCTGCCTCGCCCGGCAACTGGAAGACCTGCGGCAACGGTTGCACGTGTTGGCAACGTTGCCGGACGAACAGGACGAGGTATACGCTCAATTGGTGGAAGCCAGGCTGCGGATCATGGAGGATATTCTTGGACGGCTCAGGCCGCGTCCATAGGAGTTGAAGACAATGGAACTGATAAACCTTCGCAGCGATACTCAAACGCTGCCGACCGAAGAAATGCTCGAAGCGATACGCCACGCCGCTCTCGGGGATGACACCTACGACGAGGACCCTACCGTGCAGGAGTTTGAGGCGAGGGCCGCTGATGTCCTCGGGAAGGAGGCGGCGCTCCTTGTTCTCAGCGGACACATGGGTAACCTGACCGCTCTGATGACCCATGCAAGGCCGGGCGACGAGGTCTTGCTCGATCCCGAGTCGCACATCTTCTATTACGAAGTCGGAAGCCTCGCGTCCGTTGCAGGGCTGATGCCCAAGCCGGTTCCCAGCCATCACGGAATGATTGAACCAACTGACTTGAGAGAGGCGATTCGCAAGCGCAACCTGCACTATCCGGTCCCGCGCCTGTTGTGTCTCGAAAACACCCACAACCGTTCCGGCGGCCGGGCGGTATCCTTGGAGTTGCACCGCGAGTTGTGCGGGATTGCCCGCGAGCACGGCCTGGCGATTCACCTAGATGGCGCTCGTGTTTTCAACGCCGCTATCCGCCACGGCGTGAGCGCGGCTGACTACGCCGCGGAGGTGGACTCGGTCATGTTCTGCCTTTCGAAGGGACTGAGTTGTCCGTTAGGCTCGGTGCTCGCCGGATCAAAAGACTTCATCGCAGAAGCGGACATGCGACGCAAGCGGCTGGGGGGCGGGATGCGTCAAGCCGGGATCATCGCCGCCTGTGGGCTTGTGGCTCTGGAGAAGATGATTGACAGGCAGGCAGACGACCATGACAACGCCCGGACTTTGGCGAAGGCACTCAACGAAATCCCCGGTCTCAGTGTGGACCTGAGCTCGGTAGAAACGAACATGGTCTACGTGGACCATTCCGCCTCGGGCGTCAGCACCGACGAAGTGCTGGCCCGTCTGAGAAAGGCTGGAGTGCTGGCCAGCGCGCGGCCACCGAGGCACTTCCGTTTCGTGACCCACCGCCACATTGATGCTGCCATTGTCGAGGAAGCCCTTAGCCGCGTACGTAAGGCCATGGAGAGTTGAGTATGAAAGCCATCAATCTGGAGAACGCCCGGCGACTCCTCGCCGAATTGGTCGCTCGACCGACGGTCAACCCGATGGGCTGTCCGTACTCCGGCGACCGCCCGGTGGAGCGACCCTGTGTCGAGTTCATCGCATCGTTGTTTGCTCCCTATGGAGTGGAGATGGAACGACAAGCGGTCAGCGATCTTCACGAGAGCCTGCTTGTCAAAGTGCCGGGAAGGCATCCGGGTCCGATCACGCTTCTGGAGTCGCATATCGACACGGTGCCGGCAGACGACTGGCTGGAGTCCGCTTTCGAGCCGCGGGTCGCCGGCGATGTCTTGTTTGGGCGCGGCGCTTGTGATGACAAGGGGTCTCTGGCGTCGATGATCCTGTCCGTGCAGGAACTTCTGGAGAACGGGACGCTGCCTCCTGTTCCCGTGTGGTTGCTGGCGGCAGGCGACGAAGAGTGCAGCCAGACCGGCATCAAGTGGTTTGCACGTCAGAACCACGCGATAGGTCGCGCCCTCTTTGGAGAACCGACCCGTCTACAGCCGATTCTGCAACACAAGGGAACCATCCGGTGGGACCTCATCGTGCGTGGCAAGAGCGCGCATAGCTCACAACCGGAGTTAGGGCGGGACGCGATCCACGGTTCTGTTGAAGTCATGCAGGCAATACGCGAGCATCAGGACGATCTGCGGCAACGACACGTGAACCCTATGATGACCGGCCCGGCGATCACGGTCACCATGATCCACGGCGGTCGCACTCGTAATGCCGTCGCGGATGAGTGTGTCCTGTCGGTGGACTTCCGCGTGCTGCCCGGCATGGATCCGGGGGAAGCTCGTGAGGAATTGATCGCATGTCTGGCGAGTTTGCCGCATCTGGAAAAGGACCTCCGTGTCGATCACAGCGAAGTGCAACTTCAGACGCCGCCTCTGTCCACCTCACCGGACGACCCCTTCAGTCAGTTGGTGCTTGAAATCTGCCGGCGGGTAACCGGTGATTTAGAGATGGAGTTCGCCGGAGCGCCCTATGGCACTGACGCCTCCTGGATAGCCGACCGCGCGCCCGCCCTCGTCCTCGGCCCCGGTTCCATCGACCATGCCCACGCGGTGGAGGAACACATTGATCTCAACGAGGTCGTGCGGTGCGCGGAGATATACCATGAGGTTATCTCGCGAGAGGTGAGGTTGTCGGACCTCTGAGCCCTTGTTTCTTTAACACAAAGGAATCATTCATGCCGACTCGTCGTCGCCACGTCGCGGTGAAAATGCCAGAACGTTTGTAGTAGTGCGATTCATCGCACGTTACCCACCGGCACACGTGCGATGAATCGCAC
>JACQGJ010000072.1 GCA_016199605.1 Armatimonadota bacterium
GCTTGCGGGATCTGCTGCCACGTGCCGCAATACATCTGAACCCAGGGAGGGCTGTTGTATTGGTCCTCCGCCGGTCGGCAGGGGATCTTGCGGCGATTCGTCTTGTTGAGGAAGGTCATGCCCTTCGCAGTGAAGATGAAGCAGCGCTTGATGAATTCGGGATACGCGTCGGGCGCGCTGGCGAAGTTGGGCGCGCGGCGAAGTTGCCAGCATAGGTTGACAAAGGGAAGGTTCGCGGGCAGCGTCCCCTCTCCCGGCTTTTCCAATTCCACGCGTGCGACGAACTCGACCGCGTCCGGTTCGGGGGTGATCGCAGTAATGAGCAGAACGCCCTGCGCGTCATTGAGCCGATGACGCAGCTCCAGTTTCCCATCATCGAGGCCCCGAGCATCAACGAAGGCCAAGGCGCTCTCGTAGCACCACGACTCGCAGGTGAAGTCGGGAACCTGCGGGAAGACAGTCCTTACCATCGTCAACGTCTTGCCGGGGCTGAAGACTTCATCCTGCCAGACGCTCAGGGCGGGAAGGTCTTGCGGATTGGGGTTGGTCGCGGTGACATACATTCTGGGTTCCTTTCCTTGTTGGCCATGGCTATGGTCCTTCACTGCCATCCACGAAAGAAAGACGATTAACGCACAAGACAATTCCTTCGCTCTCCCCATGCTTCTCTCCTTCCGATTGTATCCTTTACTTCGTCAGCCTTTGATGCCGCCGTAGTTTACCGCAACGGAGACAAGACGGCAACGTGGAGGGCGGCAATGGGGCAGGTCGTCTGGGTGCAGTTTCCGAGCGGTCAAAGAGATCGCGGCCACACAGATTGACCCCGCGAACACGGACGGGCGGACTATCGTCGCGCCCCTACGCGTGCTCTCTTATCTCGATGTCCAGGTGCTGTGCCACTGCGCTGCCCGGCGACTCAGTCACAAACAAGAATGTTGCTGGTTGTCTCCTCGCCAAAGTCACTTCTCTCCCCGAAGTTTCCGCTGAACGGCGGTCTGATGAAGACCACCGAGGGTCGTCTTCACCAACTGCCTCCCGCTTCGCTCGACTTGTGCCTCGATGAGGTCCATCACGCCCTCAAGCCTCTTCGTTATCTCAGCGTTGGGATCGGCGTAGTCATGCGTGTTGTGTGTGAACGGTACGCAGGCCACAATCCTGGCCTGTTCCGCGGACTGCCACTCCAGACTCCCAACGATCATCTCACGATGCTGGTGAGATTCCCATCCTTCGATGCGCAACTCATAGGGGACGGTCTGCTCCGGATCCCGCCATTTTGATGGATGGCATGCCACCGGAACGTTGAGCAGAGACAGGTCCCCCTCCAGAAGTCGATTGCCGGGGTGCGTCCAGTAGGGGTAGGGTGGCGACCCATCCCACATGGCGCGACGGCTGAGATATCGACGCTTGGGAACGGAGTTGCTCGCATGAGTGAAGCCCAAGTCTGCCAGGATCGGGAATGTGTGATCGTTGGCGGAAAAATTTCCCGCACGGAAGGCACGTGGCGACTGGCCTAAAGCGTTTGACCACCGATCACTTGCCTCCTTCAAGGATCTCTGCTGTTCCCCCGGCCCCATCCCGCCGAGGTGCTCGCACCGCCCTTGATCGAGGGTGTGCAAGTGAAGGCCCAGCTCGCAACCTGCGGACTGAAGTTCCAGGAAGAGCGCAGCATGTTGCTGTGCGGCCTGAGGAACGATGAAGTAGGTCGCGAGGAACCCGCGCTCCTGCAACCTGTCGGCAAACCCGACGATGGATCGCTCACTGAGCGCCCAGTCCCTCGGACCTCCGTCTGAGGAGTTCTCATTCAACTGTTCGCAATCCATCGTGAAGGCAGTGTGGATCATGGCAGACTCCTGAGAAGCGCGGTCGAGGGTCAGCGGTCAGTGTGGCCTGGGGATCATCCGACACAGTTTCACATCATCGAAGTAGCACTCACCCATGCCACAGATCCCGATTCTTACTCCGACTCGTGCAACGCGCGGGTCATCGATCTTGCGCAAGACCGACAGTTGCTGCCAGCCCCGCGTCTTCTTCAAACAGTTGACTTCGATCTTCATTCCTTCCCAACCCGGGACGGCCTTGCTCTCCTTGTCAAAAGCGAGGAGGTTGAGAATCGCGCCGCGCTGGGTATCGCTTATTGTTTCCGGGATGTGGATATAGGCCGACAGTTTCGCAAACTGTCCCGGCTCCACCGGGACAGACTGGGTCTTCGCGTCAGCGGTCACCCAGTCCCATTTTTGGCCCTGCCATTCGGACATCGAGGTGGAGGCGAAGCGATACGAGTATCGACCCGTGCGAGCCTTTTCATGGCTGCGGCTGCCCATCGCCTGCCCACCATTTGTCATCGCAGGCTCCCTCCAATCCTTCGCTCTGGAATCCTCACCCATCTCAAAAGACCCGTTGGCCAACAAATTGTCACCCTCTGCAAGCGATTCCACCTCCCGGACGTAGGTATAGTGTTCAGGGAGATCGTAGAAACAACGAAGGTACTTGTGGTCGCTGGGCTCCTTGTTGCCGGCAGCCGTGCTCCAGTACCGGGACTCCAATTCTCGCAACACGCGCTGTGCCTCGCGGGCTGCTCGATAGGCTGAAGCAAAGTCTCCTCGATCGAGACTCTCACGCGCTCGTCGCTCCAGTTCGCGCGATCGTTTCACCGAACTCGACGCTTCTGGCAGACCTACTTGAAGGACCCTCAGTCCCTCCAGGACTGGCTCTACCTTCTCCCGTTTTCCTTCAACTACACGGAGCGCAAACCGAGCGGCGTCGGGCGCCAACGAGGCTACCCGGTCTCTGACGCTCCTGGACAGTTGGGCGTCGGTAGTCAGCAAGATCGTCGTTGTCAACTCGAATTCCGGGACGACAAAACGCAACCTTTCTCGCTCACCTCGGATCGGCAGGCTTTGCGGTTGCGGGAACTCGACTTGCAGAGCGGTCCCGGTTTGGGGGGCTAAGGAATTGGGGAAAGACACTTCAACTTTTCTGACTACACTTTCGTCGGGATGATACTGGTAACGCTTCCCCTCTTTGGCGAGAACCACGAGCAGTCCTTTGCTGAACAGGATGAGGGTGGCATGCACGTCAGGTCGATCGGTTTTCGCGACGCCAACGACTTTACCCTCAGCCAACAGCGGTCCAAAGACCTCCAACTCACTGCCTAGGATTCCCACCTCGGCGTAGCGGTCTTTGCCGTGCCAATCCTCGCGCAGGAAGTTGTGATGATAGTAGATGATGCCTCTCATGCCTGCCTGGATAGCCGTGTAGGTCAACAGTCGAAGGTGCTCCGCATCCGGGAAAAGACTGGGAATATGCTGCTCTTCGGGTCCGCCGTGAACTTCATGGGTGTACCAGAGCTGGGTGTGAACCTGGACCCATGTCCATCGGAACGTGTCGTTGCCGACCTTTTCCTTGGCCGACTCCAGCCATTTGCGGTACCTTTGGAGAGGCCACTCCTTCCAGAGCAGCGGATAGCTGTAGATGCAAAACATGTCAACAAACGGGGCGAAGCTGACGGTCGAGCTATCTATCACGTCCAGCATGATGGGATGGCCTGGGTCCAATCGACGAACCAGATCGCACACCTGCCGCGTCCTATCGAGATCTTTTGCGATGAGGTCGTCACCGGCATTCCAAGCGAGCAGACCGGGATCGTTTTTCAGCTCGTTGACCTGTTGCTCCACTTGCTCCAACCGGGCTTCGGGACTGTGAATGTAAGGGATGAACATTAGTCCAGCCTGGGCTGCATCTTGCCTCGCCGCTCCCCAGCCGAAGACCGTGTTGAGGTGGTGCTGGCGCATGGACTCGAGGTTGTCCGGGACGCCATCCACACCGAGGAAGAAGAAGGGCTTTCCCTCGACGTAGAGATGGCTCTGTTGGAAGCTCACCTTGTTTTGAGCAAAGGTCGGAGGACACAGCAGTATTGTGAGCAGAAGCGTGTGAAGAGGTGGGGTAACCAGTCGTCCAGCAAAGGTCGTTGAGTGAAAGAGAAACCGGTTCACAACGTCCCCCCTTTGATCAAAGGCTTTATCCTGTGTTGCCAGTGCCCGGCGGTCTTGTTCCGGCCTCCCGACAGGCTCGGTCGAGGAGATCTGCAACGTTGAGTTCGTGCGCCCACTTTTGCAGATAGCCAAAATCGAGGGACCCCATGTGGACTTTGAGGACTCCCAGCACGTCACTCCACTGGCGCTCAGACACCTCTCCACCCTCACGATACCAGACCAGTTTCAGAAGAACGATGTCTTCCGGCGAGGCGAAAAAGGCGGCGCACATTCCCGAGGGGCTCAGCGGCAGGGCTTGTCGTCGCTGAAAGACACTCTCGACAAAGCGGGAGAGTTCACGCACAAAAATATCCACCTTGAACATCGTGTCCAGATGAATGAGGTTGAAGGACGAGCGATCCCGGACCGCGTCGCGAATCATGTCTGCGTCCACGTAGAAGCGTTCGCGAAGCTGCTCTTCCATCACGTGCGCATGTTCCTCCAGGAGGTCGACCACCACAAGGTCCGCGTCCTGGGTAAGCCGAACGACGCCGTGTGCCATGCTGGCGAGCGAACCACCGACATAGTACGGCACACCAAGTTGCTCGAGTACCTCAAGGACCTCATTGACGATATCGAAGATGGAGGGAGATTCATACTCGCTCACTGAGGGTACCTCGTTGCTCGAAAGCCTCCACTTTTCGGGCGGATCTCTCCCCAAGCCAATGAACGTGGAGTTTATGCCGGATTTCCTCTTCCGAGGCGGAGGGATGGCGTCGCTGAAGAGCTCTTCTGGTCTGAACAAAAGCCAGTTCATAGATCGCAGAAGCAAGAGCCATCTTCTTCCAAACAGGTTGACGGCGGATTCCTTCGATCCATATTCTCTCGACCTCTGGTCGAGTGTCAGGAGAAGGAGAAAAGGTTTGGGAAACTGTCTCTGAACTCCCCCAGGGAGATTGAAGTTCTCGGGGCACGATGTAACACCTCGGTCATTGGGACCAAATTGTGCGGTTCAGTTGGGCATTCGCCATCGGCGGGGCTTTTCCTCCCGAGGCAACACTTCCGTTTCGCCTAAGGATCTCATTCCGCCGAAATCGCAACTACTTTCTCCGCGAAGGAGGCAACGATGCGGATTCCTTCGGCTTTGCCGGAAAAGCACACCCGATTCACTTCGTTCTTCATAGTAAGCAGGCCAATCAGAGAACCGGCAGCGCTCAGCAGATGGACCCGATGATCTCGCGTCCCTGCAGCGATTACGGGTCCCGGTTGCCCCGGCCACGAACCGACCGCCAGGTCTACCACTTCGCTCTCAGCGGGGAACACCCATCGCACCTTTCCTCCTTCACCGACTGCGGCCACGAAGTTACTGCGGGAGGCGCATATCAACTCGTCCTTCTTGTCGCCGTCCAGGTCTGCCGCAACCACACGGGTGATCTCATCGTCGCCCAGCATCACCTGGAACACTGGTTCGACGTTGTACGGAGGTCCCTTCTTGCCAGCCAGCAGGCGACCGTCTTTGTCCCCGAAAATCGCTTCCGGTTTGCCATCACCATCCACGTCGCCGGACGCAATCGTCTGGCAACCCGATATGCAGCCGCCGACTATGCGTATCTGATCCCATCCACTCTTGCTGAAATCAACGATCTGGCGCGCCTGGTAAGTATATCCACACAACAGTTCCTTGAAACCATCGCCGTCAAGGTCTGCGATTCCTATAGCGGAAGCCTTGTGCTGCATCTGCCGTTTCCAGCGCACCTGCCCTCTCGAATCCAACACGTAGAACCAACTGTTGGCGCAACCCACTGCGACCTCCGGCTTGCCGTCATTGTCGAAGTCGGCTGTGGTGACGACTCGAACATGCCCCGCGCCTCCTCCCTGCGAAGCGTCCGGCTCGAAGGAGGCTTGCCACAGGACAGTGCCGCCCTCTTTCAGTGCGTAAGCAGTCTGGTCTTCGACACCGCAGAGGACTTCCTGCTTGCCGTCTCCGTCCAGGTCCACGCTGCACAGGTCATTGATCCTGGCATCGAACTGATGACTCCAGAGGGTTCTGCCTGCAATATCTCGCACCTCCAGAAGGCCCGTGCTGGTCCCTGTGAGAATCTCGAAGTCGCCATCGTCATCGAGGTCTGCTGTCCATAGAGCGGTAATGAGTGAGGCACAAGACTGTTCCCATTCCACCTTCAGTCTTTTATCAGATTGTTGCGGTGTCGTCGCTGCGGCGGGAGAGGAAAGACGATTCCAGAGAGCGGCAAAGCGTCTGGCGAGCACCGGCGAGAGTGCGGAGAATCTTCTGCCTGCTGATATCGTGCGCCTTCCTGCGGGAATCACAACGCGGACGCCCCCGACAACGGTTTGTGCCCGCGCTGGTTTCCCATCGATCACCAATCCAAGCTTCGCACTTCCCGACAAAGTCAATTCAGTCACCTGCTTGGCGACGATGACACCGTGACCTGTCTTAAGATTGAGGTCGAGGTCCACCGGAGGGTTGGCAGTGATGGTGAGAGGACCCCAGACCAGCTTGGACCCCTGAACCCAGGAAATCTGCTCCGGTCCGATGGAGTACTGCCGGGCCATGACCTGAGGCATCCCGGGCTGGGAGGGTGGGAGCATGCCGACCACCGCCTCAAGAGGTCCGTGGATAACTTCCACACCTGGACCACCCGGAGCGACCTCAAGCCGCTTCACTTCGTTGGGCCCCGCCGCGTGGAACGCGGCCGCAAGGCAGCGACTGTCCCCTGGCTTCATGCGGCCGTTCCAGCGGTGCCAAAGCAGCTTGGTGCTTGGGTCTTTGGAAAATGGGTAGGATCTCCAGTTTGTCTCGCCATCGCGTTCATCGGTGGACAACCTCCTCTCACTACCTGCCCCGTCCCACAAGTAGAATCGTTCATCGTCCTTCTGCCTTGCTATCAGAAGAGGTCCTTTGATTTCGGCATCACCTCGGACACGGTAACGACTTTTGATGTCATACACTCCTGCTTCCTTCGCCTTCACCTCATCGAACACAAAGAAGAGGTCTCGGTCACGCAGCCACAGGATGTGACGATCCCAGGTTGCGCCATTGTAGTGGTCGGTGCGTGTTTGGGTTGCGGCAAAGGAAGGCAGGGCTACGCGAGATTCGAGCGTGGAGAAGCTGTCAGGCTTCCCACCTACTGCGTTGCGCGTCAAGGTCACTGTGTTGTGGTCTTTCATGTCGCCATACAGGTAGTCGCCTTCGGCCAGCCAGACGCGACCGTTGTCGGTGAATCGAACGATGCTGTTGCCATCGGTATGACCGTGGTTGCCGCCGGAGATGCCATCGAGCAGGAGGTAGGCGCGAGAAGGATCGACTTTCTCACGCAAGGTTAACTTGTCGAAGCACTTACCCAAGGGCATTGTCTGGTTCCCCTTGAAAGCCTCGTAGAAATGGGGCTCCATCTCGTGGACCTTCAGTCCTGACAGAGCTTCAGCAGAGAGTTGCTTTCGGTTGGGCTGATAACCGAGTGAGGTCCACCACCGGACCCCTTCCTCATAGAAGTCCGGACCGAAGGTTCCCAGGTAACCACCGGAGTCACCGTAACCGCAAGGCGAACCTTGATTGTCATAGGACATCAGGCGCAACTCGAGGAACTTGTCGATCAAACCGCTCTTGAGGTACGTCTGATCCTCCGTTGCTACCGCATAGCGAAACGTCTCAATCATCGTGATGTCCTGGTACCCCCAGCAGTCGCAACGGGGTTTGAAACAGGGCTTCTGCCCCTCGAACAGGAAAGCAGAGAAGCTGAGCCAGTCCTTTGCTTCGGGCAAACGATAGTAGTCCCAGAAGTAACGCCCCGCCCAGTAGAGACTCGCGGCAGGAAAGGTCTGGTGGTTCCAGCGGATTTCGGGCTTGAGGCTTTTGATGCGTGTGGCGATTTCCTCGTGAGGGAGGTTGTGGGGGCTGCCAAACAGATAGCGTGAGAACGGCCCTTCAGAGATGCGCGCCATTTCGTAGAGCAGGTTGGTGAGCTGTAATCGCTCAGCATGGGAGAAGGCGGGGAACTCCTCATAAGCATTCCACACAGAAACGATCTTCAGCAACTCGGCATCGGTGAATCCATCGTCGGTGAGTGGTGGAATGGTGTCGCTGGAATCTCGGTATTCGAGATACCGGTAGCCGAGTACCCTGAACATCTCCACGCCATGCTGTTTCCACTCCGTTTGCAGGGAACGGATGCCCCCC
>JACQGJ010000112.1 GCA_016199605.1 Armatimonadota bacterium
GCGGACAGTATCTGCCAACAATTCCTGGAGGGGCGTTGGGATGTCACCGGTGAGCTTCTCGGCGCGAAAGACCAGATTGCCCAGACTGCCGCACGGCTCCCCTACTTCAACGATTGGGCCTGACGTCCTCGCATCAATTCCGGTTCGGGGTACTTGAATGAAAGCAGGCGTTGCACGAGTCAACATCACCCCCGACCATCCGATCTGGATGGCCGGATACGCCGCGCGAACCAAACCCTCGGAGGGAAAGTACCACGACCTGTTTGCCAAGGCGCTGGTCCTTGAGGAGGGTGCCCAACGCGTTGCCATCGTCACCTCCGACCTGATCGGCTTTGACCGCGCCAAGTGCGACGAAGTCAAAGCGGCCATCGAATCTGCAACAGCTCTTTCGCCGTCGCAGGTCCTCCTCTCCGCATCGCACACGCACACCGGCCCGGAGACACGGCTGGAGGGAGCTCGCTACGTCAAGGAGTTCGACGCAAACTACTCCGCAAGTCTGACCGAGAAGATCGTTGCAGTTGTGAAAGAGTCCGTGCAAGACTTGAAAGAGGTCACCCTTGACTTCTCTACAGCTTCCTGCACCCTCGCCGTCAACCGCCGGTTGCCGACTGATGAAGGCACGGCCATGCGTCCTAACCCAGAAGGCGCGACCGATCCTCTTGTCTCGGTTGTTCGAGCCTTGCGAGCGGACGGCTCCCCGCTGGCGATTCTCTTCTCCTATCCCTGCCATCCCACAACTCTTGGCGACTACCTCATCGGCGCGGACTATCCGGGCTACGCGCAAGATGCCATCGAGGAAGCCTTCGAGGGATGCACGGCGATGTTCATGCTCGGTTGCGCGGGAGATCAGAAGGTGCGACACGTCGATGGACGGGGCAACTTCAGAAGCGGACCTCATCAAGTCGCGCAATCGCTGGGTGAAGAACTTGCTCGCGCTGTCCTCCTTGCGGTGGGTGGGAAAACGACGCCACTTTCCGGTCCGCTGCACCTTGGCCTCGAAGAGATCGAGATCCCTCTTCAACCGCCGCCCACTCGCGAGGAAGCGGATCGATGGCTTAACGACCCGAACCAGTACCGCGTGGAATGGGCGCAGGAAATGCTGCGACTCCACGACCGAGGCGGGCAGTTTCAGCGGTCAAGCACTTTCACCCTTCAGATCCTGACCCTCGGAGACTTCGCTCTCGTCGGTCTCTCCGGCGAAATATGCGTCGGCTACTCCCTCCGCCTCAAAGCCGAACTCTCGCCTCGTCCCGTCCTCGTCGCCGGTTGCACCAACGGCATGGTCGGCTACGTCCCCACCGCCTCCATGATTCCTGAAGGCGGCTACGAAGTGGACGGTAGCTACTTTTACTCCCTCTGCCCAGCTCCTTACGCAGCGGAGGTGGAAGAAGTCATCGTGAGCGAGGTTACCCGCCGGCTGTCGTGTAAAGCGGGAGTAACCGACACAACTGAAGTGCAGCAGTTGTGTGTCACCGAAACACCGACCGAGGGACAGACAGCTTGATGTATTGGGGAATGAGTGTTTGACGACGTGGGCGGCGTTGGGTATCTTGGGGTTGCCCATTGAGAGGTGGGTCTGAGGGACTCCGGGGCCTGCAAAATATCTGGAGGATGATGAGCCGATCCGGAGGCAAGGAGAAGGTAGCCATGACGTTCGACAGAATCACCATTGAGTCGGGCAAGTGCTCCGGTGAGCCGTGCATTCGGGGTCTGCGCATTCCCGTTCATCTGGTAGTGTCACTGCTCGCGGCGGGAGAAACGACCGGAACTATCCTCGACCACTACCCCGAGCTTGAGCAGGAGGACATCCGGCAATCACTCGAATACGCAGCCTGTCACGTACGAGAAAGCGTTGTCCCGGTATGAAGTTTCTCTTAGACATGGGCATCACCCCAAAGGCGGTCGGGCTTCCGAGGTCTTTCGACCACCTCGCCCACCGGTGTGGCGAATTTGGCTTGGCGATATCGTGATGCTCTCCGGCCGGTGCGCACCGGGGGTTGTCATTCTCCGTCTCGGGAACGCAACCTTCGCTGAAATGCTGCGGGCCCTGGTGCGACTCATGGAATCCTGCACAGAGACCCAGATCAAACGATCCATCATTACCATCGAACCTCACAAGCTGAGAAGGCATTCGCTGGAGCCAGAATGAGCCTGTGTGCCGGAGGCGAAAACCCGCTCCGGGCCGTACGCACCAGAAGTGGAAGAGGTCATCGTCACGAAAGTGCGAGAGATGCTGACCCAGTGACCCTCTTGAAAAAAAGTGCGTGACATCTTCTGACTCCCTCCGTTATACACTATGGAGGTTGCGATGATACACCCTTCTGACCACCATCTGATCGGGCGGGCCAAAGGCGGCGACGGCGTTGCGTTTGAGGCGTTGCACCGCCGGTACTTCCGGGCCGGCTGGCAGTTCCTCTATCGCCAGGGGTCCGGCCGCGAGGACGCAGACGACCTTGCGGCGGAAACCTTCGTTCGAGCCTACCGAGCCTTGCCCGAGTACCGGAGCGCGCCCGGCAGTTCCTACCTCCCCTTCCTGATCCGAGTCTCCAGTAACCTCGCCACCGACCTCTGGCGCAAGCGCCAGGTGGAACTGGAGGCAATCCAGCGATCCGCGGCTCCGGTTCCAGAGCCAGTGGAGGGAGTGGCTCTGCGTCACCTTGCCTATCGGGAGGAAATCGCCCGGGTGCAGCAGGCGATACGACAGTTGCCCGAATCCGACCGGCAGATCATCGCGCTCTGCTATGAACAAGAGCTTTCCGGTGCCCAGGTGGCCGAGATTCTTGGCAAGCCTACGGCGTCCGCCGTCACCTCCCATCTCAACAGGGCGTTGCACCGACTGCGAACGGCGGCACAGAAGCAGGAGCGGCAGGAAACACTGATGAACGAGCAGAAGAACCACCGAGGTCAAGCAGCCTCAAGGAGTGATGACCTATGAAGAAGAAGCGACACCCCTTCGACCGATTTCTAATGGACACCCGGTTGCTCGAAGGGAAGACGTTGAGAGAAGGACTTCGGCAGTATGCGAAGACCCAACCCGACCGGCAGGCTTACAGCGATTCTCGGAGAAGACTCGCGGCGGAGATGGGAGGTAGTGCCCGGTCGCCTGTCGCCTGGCGACTGGTATGGACTCTTGGGTATGCCTCTGTATTGGCGATGGCGATGGTCCTCTCGTACGGCCGCGGTCTCGACCAAGGGCTCGCAAGGGCGCGGCTCAGCGACCAGCCACCAGCGATTGCGCGGGGCGACACAACGCATCGGTCACAGAGACCAGGGCACCCGGTGCGACACAAGCCCGTTGGACGCAAACAGCCCTCCAGTTCCAGCGAGACCGACCAGACGACGGCACCGGCAGAGGAATTGGCAGCGGCTGCGACGGAAGAATTGCCCCTCGCTGAACAATCGGCTCAGGCTTACGAAGACCTCGCCCAGTCCGAGACCGACCCGGGGCGCAAAGTCGAAGCGCTCGACCGGGCGGCAGACATCTATGCCACGCTCCTCAACGACGCCGATCGCGCGGTCAGCACCTACCAGCACCAGGTGAAGATCTGCAATCGCTTTCTTTCAGTACCTTCCGTACCGGACACCTCTTCACACGCTCATGAAGACTCGCAACTGGATCGTCTGCGACTGCAACGTGAGAAAGCGCGGCTGGAGATCGCCCTCGCGAAGAACGCTGAGGGCGGAGAGATGTGACAACAACGAGGGGACCTCAGCACCCCGCAACACGATCCTGGAAGTATGAAAGGGAAAATCATGCCTGCCGTGAAGAACAATAGAATCACCTCTTGCGCTTTACTGCTTTTCCTCCTGGCTGTGGTATCGCTCTGCTTCTCCTCGGAGACCCCAACCACCCTCCGAGACGCCTCCCTTGTCCTCAAAATAGACGACTACGACGCCGCTCGCAATCAGGTGCTGCGTCTCGGAGGGCAACATAACGCCCGAATCCTCGGCTCCTCGACTCTGGTGAACTATCAGGGAAAGAAGCAGGGCTGGCTGCGGCTGGCGGTGACGGCTGAGGAATTGAACGAGTTGTGCCACTCCCTGCGGGGCCTGGGAAAACTGTACAGCGAAAAGCTCGTGGCGTCTGATCACACTTCCGAGGTCGCCGACTTGGCCCGCAGAGTCGGATACCTCAGGCAGCACGAGCAGGAACTCATCGAGTTCCTGCATCGACCTCGACGAATGCGCGGCAGCGACATCCTCTACCTTCAGGAACGAACGCTAACGACCCGCTTTGAGATGGGCTCGGCAATCCGGCGGCAGGAAGACCTCCACCGTGCCTCCGCGAGGGGCCGCCTCTCGGTATTCCTTTTCGAGCCAGAACCACGGCGTGTGTTCGACGTAGGCAACTGGTACGCCGCCTCCTCACTGCGCGCCCGAAGATCGCTGTTCCGTGTCTTGGCGAAGAGCATCACCGCTGGTGCTTTCGCCGGCTACTTCAGTATCTTCTGGATCCCCGCCCTGGTGGTGTTGTACCTCTTTGCCAAGAGGAGGCTCCATTCTCTTGCCTCCCCACTCAAACCTGAGGGACCTGCTCCCCACGATGTGACTCCTGGAGCGCCTCCATCAGTCTCCTGAGGTCGACCTCCTCCGCATTCCTCGATAGCACCTCACTGGAACTGTATCATAGGACCCCTGCGAGTTTATCTCGCCGGTGAATGAGATAGATGGGCTAAAATGGCGCTGTGGTGGCTGGCCCTCGACCCCTGCCAGTTCATCTGGCAGGTGAAGCAGATTGGGCGAGCTAAGACGGTTGCCGCTCCCGTATTGCAGCCAC
>JACQGJ010000113.1 GCA_016199605.1 Armatimonadota bacterium
AAGCGGGAGGGCGAGGCTCCTGCCGAGCCACCGCGGCGCCGAAATTCGGCTCAGCCGGAGCTTCGCCCTCCCTTTCAGGCGTCATGCTGGAGGGCTTTCCACCCAAATACGGTTGTAGTGTTAGGAGCGTGATGAATACGATGGTCTTTCCCATAAGCAAACACAACGAACGACGGGGAACAGGAGCGCCGTCTCCTCTGGCCGCGGCCATGACTGCGCCCGCCCAGTGGCCGCTTTGGCAACGAGCGTTCGTTCTTCTACTATCTGTCTCCCTCTTCTCTCCTGTCGTCCATACGCACGCGTCTTCTCCCGCAGAGGATCGGCGGGCCATCGAGCAACTGTTTCGACAGTATGGGAAAGCGATCTCAGACGAGAATCTCGCCGGGCTGAAGGAGCTTATCGATGTTGACCCCGCAGTTTACGAAGATCGACTGAAAGAGCAATGGGCCTCCGTGTTCACCCAGTACAAGGAATTGCAGATGAACTATGCCCTGACCTTGATGGGTGTGCACGACGACACGGCGCTCGTTCGGCAGAGCTATGTTCTGGCGGGGCGCCTGAGTCGCGTGAACAGCACCAAGTCGAAAATCAATCTGGGGCGAGGCACGTATGATTTCCTTCTCCGCAAAAAGGGAGACGGTTTCCTGTTCACCGGAGATCAATGGCTTGAGGTCGATATCGTTCAAGAGCTGCAGGAAGCCATGGATCAGGTCGGCACGTCGGCCTCGCCACAGATGCTCCAGATGGTGATGGAAGTAAGAGGTGGTTTGTGGTATCCCCTGCGGCGAACGCGCTGGACGGGCAGCATGGTCGGCGCCTCGTTGTCGGCGCGAGTCGGCGAAGAGGACCTCCTCTCCACGCTCCAGTCGGTCATGCAGACTCAATCCGACAGGAACGAACCTGGGAACGTGCATCTGTTCTTGCAGTGGGATGGCAAGAAATGGTTTCTGGCTTCCGCCATCTGGCAATCGCTCCGCGGGGGCGCCGCCGACGCCGCCGACTCGTCCCTGGAACTGGAGGTTCGACAAGCCCAGAAGGCAGTTGAGCAACGGTTCGGAGACCCCAATCCGCACCGGGAATACGCCACCGTTCTTGCGCGGCGAGGGCTCCACGCCCAAGCGCTGGAGGAACTGCAGAAGGCAAAGGGTTTGGAGCCTGATATCATCTCGGACCAGGAGATGAAGATGGCGGTAGCTCGGTCGGAGTTGGACCCGCAAAAGCAATCTCAGCGTCAGGCGGTGTTCGAGATCGGAGTTGGTGTCGCACCGGATCACCCACGACTGGTACTCCAGCAGAGCGTCGAGAGGTTCGGATTCGACTACAAGGACCCGGAGGTCGCCTTTGAGCGGGCCTGGGCTTATGCGCAACTTGGCGACTACACAACCGCCTATCGCGAGTGGGACGAGGCGAAACGGATGAGCGCCAATCGGCCCTCCGCCTCGCAACGGCAAGTGCTCTCTATCATGAGCGCCAACATCGAGCGACGACTCCAGGCGGCGAAGCTGAAACCGCAGGACATGCTTCGGTCAGACTTGTTCACCGTCTGGTTTCGCGCCGGTGACCCTGCGCTGGAGTCTCTGCTGATCTCGATTGAACGGGCGCAGCACGTGGTCTATTCGAACTTTGGCATCCCCATGGGGCAAACGGAAATCGTGCTGTTTCCGACTCAGGCCGAATTCAAATCCTACTCCGAACAGACGGCGACAGCCAAAGTATCGGAGTCGACCGCCGCCTATACCAACGGGCAGGAAATCGTGACCTTTGCCCAGGATGGCTCAGATACCCTTTCCGTCGTCGCTCATGAATACGGGCACGTCGCCGTACAACAGATGACCAGCTATCGCGAGGTCCCTACATGGATCAATGAAGGAATCGCGTGCTGCGTTCAAGGGGGGTACTGGGACTACCAGAAGCGGTGCCAGGACGCGGCTCAGACGAATCAACTCATGAACATCAGCGAGCTGCTCGAATGGAAGGTGGCGGGAGAGAAGGCATACATTGCCTACAGTCAGGCAAACGCAATGATCCAGTACATCCTCGACAAGTCCGGCAAGGAGACCGTCTTGAATATCTTGTCGGACCTCGGGCGAGGCTTGGATGCCAACACGGCGTTTCGGCGGAATCTCGGGGTGGACCAGACGGGTCTCTTGATCCAGTGGGTCAGCGAGGCCTTCTCCAAAAACATGCAGTAGAATCGCTACACCGAGGCTTGGAGGTTTTCGATCTTCACGGGCTCTACCGGATCGGCCAGATCAAACCCAAGGATCCGTGAGTAGAAGCACAACTCTGCCTCCAGAGCTTGTTTGATCGTCTCCGCTCGACGGAAGCCGTGTTGTTCTCCCTCGAAGGGGAGGTAGGCCACCGGGAGTCCCTTCGTGCGAAGAGCCTCAACCATCATCTCTGCTTGGTTGGGCGGCACGACCTTATCTTCGAGGCCCTGAAAGAAGATGACCGGGCAGCAGAGCTGGTCGGTGTGGTGGAGCGGAGAGCGGTCGAAGTAGACCTGACGTTGTTCCGGGTACGGGCCTACGAGACTATCCAGATAGCGCGATTCGAACTTGTGCGTGTCGGTCGCCATGGCCTCCAGGTCGCTGATGCCGAAGTAGCTGGCGCCGACCTTGAAAAGGTCCCGGAAGGTGAGCACTGAGAGCGTGGTGTACCCGCCAGCGCTGCCCCCGCTGATCGCCAACTTCTCCCCATCGACTTCTCCTCTATCGAGGAGGAATCGCGCTCCCCTGACACAGTCCTCGACATCCACAACCCCCCATTGCTCTCTCAGCCGTTCCCGGTACTCGCGACCATAACCTGTACTTCCCCCGTAGTTCACGTCCAGAATCGCGAAGCCCCGGCTGGTCCAGTACTGAACCTCCAACGCCAGCGCAGTCGAGGCGGCGCTTGTGGGGCCGCCGTGACTTTTGACCAGCAGGGGCGGGCGCTCCTCTTCGGGGCCGGTGAATTCTTGACTTTTCGGAGCGTAGTAGAACGCGTGAGCAGTCACACCACCCGCCGTAGGAAACTCGATGGGTTGTGGTGTCGACAGGCCTCCCTCCTCAAGGGTGAGGTTGCTCGCCTTCCTCAGCACTTCGACACCACTGCCCGCAAGGTCCATCTGTACGATGGCAGTCATCTCCTTCGGCGAGCCGCCCTGGAAAACGATCCGGTGCCCCTTTGACTGGAGAAACCGGATCTCGGTGTAGGCAGTCTCGAGGGGAGTCAGTCTTCCGGTGGAGACTTCGAGGAGAGCAAGTCGCCAGCCTCCCTTCTCGTAGAACGAGCACACGATGCGATCGGCATCAATGACGGCATACTGGCTCACACCGAACACCCAGGCGGGCCGGGAGAACTCGGCTTCCATTTCATAGAGCGGCTCGGCACCCCCGTTTTTCCAGCGGAAGAGGTTCCACCAGTTGGTGCGGTCCGACACAAAGTAGAGAGCGCCGTCGGGCCCCCATTCGGGTTGGGCGATGGATTCGTCGGGTCCCCCGGCGACCTGTTGGGTTCGTCCGAGGGCGCCCTTTGCATCAAGCTCCCCCACCCACAGCTCAGTTCCGTCCCATGGCATGTTCGGATGATTCCAGGTAAGCCATGCCAGCCGGTTCCCGTCCGAACTTAGCCGAGGCGAAGAGTAGAAATCATTTCCCCAAGCCAACACCTGGAAATCCTGTGGTTCCTGAAGGCTGATCGACACCAGTGAGTTGACCGGTTCCTTAGCACGAGGCGTGTGGTCTTCACAGACGCACGCCAGTCGTCGGCGTGAGCGGTCGATCATACCGTCCGCGTATCGACGCTCCGACTCGGGGGTCAAAGGTTGGGGAAGCTCCCCTGGAGCCTGTCTGTAGAGTCGCTGATCGGCGAAGTTGGAGAAATAAACGACGCCACTGTCGACCGCGAAAGCCCCTCCCCCGTATTCGTGAACACGGGTCCGCGCGTTGTAGGGGGACGGATTGACCTCCGTGGTGTCGCCGTCGCCGGACCGCCGAACGATTACGTGTCTGCCCCCTTCCGCAGGACGCATCTCGATCCAGTATGTATCGTTTCCGTCCAGAGCGATCTGCCCGAGTCCAATGGTTTCAGAGACGATCAGGTCGGTGGTGATCGGAGATTTCCAGGAACCGTAGGGAGCCACTTGTCGTTGCATCGTGCTTTCTCTCGAAGGGTTTTATTTCAGACGGGAGCATTTTACACTAACGGAGAGGATTCTCGCCAGTGGACGGAGAAGAAGGAAAGGGATTGGGCAATGAATCTGTTCTTTAAGGAAGCGGGAGGTTGACCGGCGCGAAATGAGGTGGATTGGTTTGTTGGCAATCATGTCCCTTGGGGCCGCAAACGCTTTGGCGGTGGAGGCAGGAGAAACTCCGGCGAAGACGCGCAGCGTGTTCTACCCATCCGAGTTGATTGAGCGGGCAAGGCGGAACTCCAGCAAAGAGGCCTGGGCGGCCTCGGTGCGGAAGCAGATTGTCGAGGCGGCGCAGCCCTGGATGCGGTTTTCCGATGACGAGCTATGGAGCTTCATGTTCGGGAATACCATCAAGCGTTCGTGGATGGTGTGGTCAAATGGCTACTGTCCCGCGTGCAGGCAGCCAGTGCCCATGTATAACTGGGGGATGGACGCCCTGAACAATCCGTGGAAGGTGCGGTGCCCGCATTGCCAGGAGCTTTTCCCGAAGAACGATTTCGGGAAGTACTACCAGTCAGGTCTCGACGAGCACAATATCTTTGATCCACAACGCGCCGACCGCTCCCTCCTTTTCAACACGGATCACCCGAATCCCGACGATCTCCTTCACGACTTCGGGGTCGATGACGGGGAGGGTTACGTCGGGGACAACCATCGGTGGAGGTTCATCGGCGCTTATCTGATCTACGGGCAGTGGAAGCAAGCAGTCTTCGGAGGCGTTCAAAAGCTGTCAGCCGCTTACACGATCACAGGAGAGAAGAAGTATTCCCACAAGGCTGCCGTTCTGCTCGATCGAGTCGCCGACCTCTATCCCACCTTCGACTTCGGCAAGGAAGGTGTGATGTACGAAGGCCCTCCCTCCGCCGGGTATATCTCAACCTGGCATGACGCCTGCGAGGAAACCCGCGAGTTGGCCTTGGCTTTTGATCAGATCTTCGAGGCCCTCGACGGGGATCCTGAGTTAGTGTCCTTCCTGTCGCAAAAGGCCGCGAAGTTCGGTCTGGCGAACTCAAAGTCTTCGGTTGCAGCGATCCGTGGGAACATCGAGGACCGCCTCCTCAAAGATGCCCTCCGGAATCGCGGCAAGATCCACTCCAACTACCCGCGCACCGAGATCGCGATTGCGATCATCAAGACGGTCCTGGGCTGGCCTGAGAACCGAACCGAGGTCTACGCAGCTCTCGATCCCATGATTGACAAGGCGACGGCCGTGGATGGCGTCACCGGTGAGAAAGGTTTGGCGGGGTACTCCTCTTTCACCATCCAGGGGCTTGCCATGCTGCTCGGCCTCTACTCGCGGCTCGAACCCAGCTTCCTCCATGATTGTCTGGGAAGGCATCCGCAGCTCCGCGATACCTACCGTTTCTTCATTGACACGTGGTGTCAGCAGCAATACTATCCCCAGTCAGGAGACACCGGCGCGTTTGCACATAAGGGCGAGCAGTATGTTGGGGTGATCTTCTCAAAGAGTCATGGCATGGGAGCGGGAGCGTTCAACTTCGCTCTCGCTCCGTCCATGTACTCGTTCCTTTGGGACCTTTACGAGTCGACGGGAGACAAGGCGTACGTGCAGGTCCTGTATCATGCGAATGGCGGCACGGTCAAAGGTTTGCCTTGTGACCTCTTTGCCGCCGATCCCGGTAAGTTCCAGCAATCGGTCCGTCAGGTCATCGCCGCGGAAGGTCCGGTCCCGAAGGTTGGAAGCATCAACAAGCAGCAGTGGCATCTTGGCCTTCTTCGATCCGGAAAGGGCAAGGACGCACGGGACCTCTGGTTGGACTATGATTCCGGTGGAGGGCACGGCCACGCCGACGGGATGAATCTTGGTCTCTTTGCGAAGGGGCTGGACCTCATGCCGGAATTCGGGTACCCTCCGGTACACTACGGCGGATGGGGATCGCCGAGAGCGTCCTGGTACACGATGACGGCGGCACACAACACTGTCGTCGTCGATGGGCAGAACACACGACCGACCGCGGGAAAGACCACGCTTTGGGCGCAGGGCCAACAGTTCAAGGCCCTTCGGACGTCTGGCCCGGATTTGATTGGCGGCAAACAGTATGAGAGAACGGTAGCTCTGGTGGACCTGTCGCCGCGCGACTCCTACATCCTGGACGTGTTTCGTGTAGTGGGCGGAGCGGACCATGCCAAGTTCACACACAGCCATTTCGGCGCCCTTACCGCGCAGGGACTGAATCTGAAGCCTGCCCCGGATTACGGCCACAACACTCAGATGCGCAACTTCTCCTGTGATCCGTCGCCTGCCCCTTCCTGGAGCGCGGACTGGAAGGTCGAGGATCGCTTCCATTACCTGCCCGCGAACTCCGACGTCCATTTGCGGTACTTCGATCTGACCACCGGCGCCGAAGCCTGGATTCCCTGTGTCGTGACGCACCGGCAAGGCAAGCAAGCACCGCTCAGTTCAACCTTCGTAAGTCTCCTCGAGCCTTACGAAAAGGTATCGAGCATCGCCGCTGTTCGCCGCCTGCCTTTGGAGTCTACGGACGGAGAGGTCTTTCCCGACGCCAACGTTGCCGTTGAGGTCCAACTCGTCGATGGTCGCCGCGATTGTTTCATGTCCGCTGACGTGGAGAATCCCCTCGGATTGGCGCCCACAAAGAGTAAGAGTCCGGTCCTGTCACAGAAGGACTGGCGCCTGCAGACTGACTGTGAGTTGGTGAGTGTCCGCCTGAGCCGGACCGGCCAGGTGCAGCGGATTGCGATGTGCCGTGGAAGATTCGTCACCGTCGGCGAAGTCAGCGTCAGGTTGAAGAAAGAGAGCGATCTGGTTGAGGTCAAACTCGAGAAGGGACGGGCCTCAGTGGTTGCCGGAGACATCAAAGATGTGGATGAAATCCTGATCAGAGGGAGGATAGCCTTCGCCGCCTCCCTTACGGCACAGTAACCGTTCCATGGTCCATAATCAGCTACAGAGGCCACAGTGTCAGAGAGCTGTCGACGGAACGCGAAGGGTTCCGTGACTTCCGCGACTCTGTGGAGGCATCAACAAAACAACATCGGAGGAGTAACGCAATGAGTCTTGAAGTCAAGCAGGTAGAACGTATCCCGGTCAATGTCCCCTATCGTGAGGTCCCCGCTCGGAACATGGTGCGCGAGCTACCCCACTGGACGCTTTTTGAGATCTGCAAGGTCACGCTGAAGAACGGCGTCGTGGGGTTTGGTGAAACGATGCAGTACTACACCTGGGGAACGGTTAGTGACGCGGCCGTTGAAAGGACCGTCGGCAAGAACGCAGCGGAGTTGATGTGGGACGATTCGCTGGGAGCCGGGTTGCAGATGGCCTTGTTTGACGCGGTGGGAAAGGCGAATGAGGTGCCGGTGTACCGGCTGCTCGGTCCCCGCCACCGCGACCGCTGCTTCCTGTCATGGTGGGACATCGACATGCCTGCGGAGGACTGGGTGCTGGAATGCAGGCAGGCGATCTCCGAGGGCTATACGGCGTTCAAGACGAAGGCGCGACCGTGGTTCGACCTTGACCGGCAGTGCCGCGTTCTCTGTGAGACACTGCCCGACTACTTCAACCTCGACATGGACTTCAACGCCATGCTCATTGATGCCGGGAATGCTTCACGCCTTCTACCGAGGATTGATGAGCACCCCAACGTTAAACTCTACGAAAGCCCGATCCCGCAGGAGGACGTCGAGGGCAGCAAGATCGTCCGCAGCAAGACCCGCGTCTCAATCGCCATGCACTATGGCTCTCCGCCAATCATGACCGCCCTCAAGGAGGACGTCTGTGACGGGTTCGTGATCGGCGGGGGCGCGACCCGCGTGATGCGTGATGGCACGGTTGCCGCGATGGCGAACAAGCCCTTCTTCCTGCAGCTCGTGGGAACAGCGATTACGAGCACTTTCGCCATCCACCTGGGCGCTGTGTTGTCTCACGCTCGTTGGCCGTCGGTCAACTGTCACCAGTTGTACACGCACCAGATGATCAAGCCCGCCATCACGGTGAGCAACGGTCTGGCTGGGGTCCCCGAGTGCCCGGGTCTCGGAGTGGAGTTGGATGAGGACGCCCTCGAGCAGTTCCGGTTGCCTGAAATGCCGGACAAGCCCTACCCCGCTCCCGGTCTCCTGCTCGCGATTCGCTGGCCCAGCGGATCAACCAGCTACTATGCGCACACTCAGCAGTATTGGGACGATTTCGCCGCAGGCCGTCTGCCAATCTTCCCGGCTGGCGTTTACCTCGAGAATGTTGCAGACGACGGCTCGGAGGAATGGAAAGACCTGCAGTCCCGTGCGACACAAACTCCGGTCCACGAGGGTGGCAGACCGAAGTAGACGTCGGGTCTGAGTGCGGCCTTTCGTGAGTTCGTTCCGGGAATGTCATGTGCACAACTCCAACCCGATCCGCCAACCTTCGTAGGATAAAGCTCCAGCTTTGTCGTGTTGGCGCAGGACAAAGCTGGAGCTTTATCCTACGAAGGTCTCGATGAAAACTCGGAAAGCATTTGTGCAATGCTGTACTTAGTCCAACCCCAACGGCGTCAGGCAGTCTCGGTGGAGGATCTGCTCGATGGTCTCGCGCGGGATCTCGGGGAGGTTGGCTCTCTCTGCCAGTTCCGGAAGGGCGCGCAGTCCGGCGATGGAGTCCTCCACGGTGGCTACCGGGAAGTCGGTGCCGAAGAAGAGCTTGTGCGTGACCCCGTACTCATAGGCGAGTCGCAATGAGTTGTAGAGCTGCCACGGACGATACCAGAGCGCAGAAACGTCGGCATACAAGTGCGGCTGTTTGCGGATGAGAACGAGGGTCTCGACTTCCCACGGATGCCCCAGATGTGCGATCACCATTCGCACTTCCGGATAGCAAAGGGCCACGTCTTCCAGAAGGATTGGGTTGGCGTATTTAAGAGGCGCCACCCTCGGGAAAGTTGTCCCCTGGTGGATCATGAAGGGAAGTCCGTGCCGTTCGGCCAACCGCCACATCGGCTGCGCTCGCTCATCCATGGGGTGGTAGTTCTGGTAAATCGGGCCGATCTTGATGCCCCTCAGCCCGAGAGCCAAGCCGCGCTCAATCTCCTGCTCGACCCCTCCCTCGGTTGGGTCGATCCCCATGAACCCGATCACCTTTTCGGGGTAGTCTCGAGCATAGTCGGCGATGAAATCGTTCGGGACGTCCACGCCTGAGTGGCGGGCCCTCAAACCAAAGACGAGGCACCGGTCTACTCCCTGCATCGCTGCTTGATGTTTCTCCGGGGTAACGTCAAGGTCCACCGGGTCTGACCGCATCCGGTTGGCGTCTGCCAAGAACTCGGCTGAAAGATGGTCCTTCTGAGACCACAAGTGTGTGTGGCAATCGATCAGCATTCGGCGTGGATTCCTTTCGCCAGTTTCTCACTGTTCGTCACTACTCACCTGTTGGGAGGGAGTTGGACTCCCGACCTGCTTTTGCAGCGCTGCTTGGATCAGCAAGAATGGGTGCCACTGCTCGCGTGCGCGCGTCATCCGCGGGAAGGTTCTGGCATGGCCTCCCGCGCTTTTCGGGTGAGTTCTGCCAGATGACCGTCATTCTCCATGATCTGTCGGAGGTGGCGCTGTCGCTCGGGGGTCGCTGTGCACATCATGGCTTCGCCATAGCAACGATCCACCCAGAACCTGGCGAACCCTCCGATGTAAGTGCGGAGATCGTCGAGGCGATCGTCCGGATACTTCTGCGACAGGTTGATCGTGAACATGCGACGGGTTTGACTCCCCCCGAAAGCGGCGTGTTTGGTATTGTGGTTGAAACAAACGACGTCTCCCGGCTCGGTTTCAAAAGCGACCGCAGGGATCGCGTCTCCGTTCAGACCCCAGTTCTGCTGGCACTGAGAGATGTCGGACTGCAACCGATCAGCGAACCGGTCCCCAGGAAGGTGGCTGCCTGGAATGACGCGCAGAGCGCCGGTGTCCCTGGTCAAGGGGTCCAGATAGAAGGCGATCTTCACGTGCAGGAGGTCCGTGTGCCAGCCGTCGGAGTGCCAGGGCGTGTCACCCACGTAGTAGTTGCCATCGCTGCCCATGTAGTTGAAGTCCTCCCTTAACAATCGAGCGGCAATCCCCAGAATTCGGGGGTCATCGAGCAGGGAGCTGAGATACTCGCTCTGGTCGATGAAGGGGACAAGACACGAGCGAGCCGCGCCCTCGTGGGGCTTGCCATGATGACCCCCTCCATGTCCCGACCAGACAGCCTCGAACTCCTCGATGATCCTCTCGATACGGTCGGAGAGCAATCCCGGAAAGCTGAGATAGCCAAACCTGTCGAAGAAGGCTGCCTGTTGATCCGCCAGCGTCCCGGAAGTATCAGTCATGTGTGATTCCTTTCTTGTATGTGCAAGCGCTCTCAATGGAGCACGGAACTGCGTGCCGTGCGACGACCCTCTTCCCCTCCTCCGGCTTTCCTCTTCTCGGGGCATAGTTCTCCGCTGCCACGTCCGGCTCGAAGCGGGAGTAGTTGAGCAGCACGCAGACTTCTACATCGTCCTGTGATGGTCAGGGAGTTGGACTCCCTGACCCCGGTTTCACGGAATTCAATTCCGCTCATTTTGAGTCGAGTAGTCCAACTACTCGACGATCAGTCCGCATCAGCACCTCCGGTTCCCGTTCCGCGATCTCCAGAATACGGGACGCGAGGCCGGAAGGAGTTTGCATCCCATGCTCCCATGCGCGTACACGTGAAGGTGATGTGCCCAGGAGGTGGGCAAACGTCGTTTGACTGACGCCCAGTCGATTGCGGATTTGCGTGATTCTCTGAGGGGTAAAGCCCGGGCGATCAGGAATCTCCAGCAAGCCTCGCTTCAGTTTCTTCCCGGACCGCAGAGCTTGCAGCCCCTCCTCAGCAGCCACCAGAACCTCACTCATGTCGTTGTTCACTCGGGCCCGTCTCATCCGTCAACCAACTCCCTCCGAAGGTCTTTAATGACTCTCCCCAGCCGTAGCTTCTGCTCGTGCGAAAGATCGTCACGCTCGGCTTTGTCCATCACGTAGATCAGAACAGTTTTCTCAAGATCCACAAAGTCAGCCAGGAAGACCCGAAGCCCTCCCCGGACTCCTCGCTGGCGTCTGGGATTGCGCCAGCGCATCTTCTCAAGGCCAGGGACTCCGGTAACCGCGTCAATGCGTCCTCGCCGTAGCATCACGTCATGCTGCAAGTCCGCCAACTCGTCCTCACCCAAGCCAATCGTCTCCCACGCACGGGTAAACGAGGGCAGCTCGATGAATTCGCGAATCATGTATGCCTCAAGACCCACCTATAATATGACAACCGAGCCGGAGAGTTCAACTGCTTCTCGCGACGCGTGCCGATACCTATCCATCCGCGTCCG
Organism: Armatimonadota bacterium; assembly: GCA_016199605.1. Classification (GTDB taxonomy): domain Bacteria; phylum Armatimonadota; class Abditibacteriia; order CG2-30-59-28; family CG2-30-59-28; genus JACQGJ01. The sequence continues at coordinate 11,500 of JACQGJ010000113.1, forward strand.
GATGCCCGGCGCGAACGGGGGCTGCCCCGCCTTCAGGTCGCGCAGCAGGCGGTCGAAGGCGCGCTGGTACGAGTCGTGGTTCCTCCAGTCGGTGAAGTCTCCGATGTGGCGGGAGTTCTTGGTGAGGTTGACCCATCCCTTGTCCACCGAGAACACGCTCGGGCTCTGCGAGTCCGAGTCATCCAGACGGACGCGGAAGAGACCCGTCTTCCCCCGCTTCCGTTCCTCCTCAAAGTTGTCTCCACCCCTCGGTTGCTCTTCTGGCTCGGCCGGAGAAGACCTAAGGGACAGATACAACATCCGCTATGCTTTGCAGATAGACCATCAAACCGGTTCGGACAGTTGACTCCAGGATACCTGGCCAGTCCCTGAAAGCCACAGTTACCCAACTGTTTGCCTTGAACTCTTGCTCCTTGTAAACCCAAACCTCACGGGAGTCCCAATCTTCCGGATAGGTCATCCCGGCAACTCCCCTGATGAACCTGGCCTCGTGGGTATAGTTGTTACGGAGTCCATAGAGATACTCCATCTTCTCTTTTTCACTATGAGATCTCTCCAGTCCGGAACCGGGAGTATTGGGCATCTCCACGATGTCGATTGAGGCCAAGAGCATCTGTCGTGACTCCGCTGGTAGTAGTTTGGTATCCGTCAGGAACTTGAAGAACGCATGCTTGACAGCGTAGATACCTTTGTAGAAATCGTGCATAGCACGTGCGACCTCAACTGGGTCTGTGGCATTGATTCCCTGGGATGCCTTTTCCCGTTCGTCTTTCTTCCCTCTTGCACTCAACCAACTCCCGAACTCCAGCCAGTCTGCTGGCTGACCAAGTCTGTCAAAGCACGTCAGGAGCAGATACGTAACCAGTGCCTCGTAGTGATGGAACAGGTCCTTTGCCGTATCTCGCTGCCTCAACCGTGATACCAACTCCAACCGATGAGCCACGGTTGAGACGACACTCAGGCGACTCCGTTTGTATTCACTGGTCTTGTGAAGGTGCTCAAGTCGGATATCTTTCGCTGCAAGGTCAAGTGCGAACCTTATGGCATTCTCGTCCATGTATCCTTGCAGCACTGCACTCACCACATTCACCAGTTCCTGCTCAATTCTGAAACCAGATTCCAGCGTGACGTACCATTCAGAAGGCGAGATGCTGGTCACCACGTGCGGTGTGCTATCAGCTGAGGGGTTTCCAGCGAAAGATTCTGGATTCCCCGTTTTGTCGAATGATACGTGGATGATTGCGCCATCTCTCAGTTGAGAGCGGTCATATCTCCAAGGCACTCTCGTGTTGGCTATCCCGAAGATGACATCTGATTTCGGCATCCGAACTCACCAGTTACAATGTGCGCTTACACGCTGCTTCTTCCGTCCGCTCTTCAAACAGCACCCGCGCGGGAAGTCGAATCCGTCCCGGTATGGTATTCTTCCCGCTCATCGAAAACCAGCAGTCGCTGGTGGGAGGATTCGATTGCGGGCGGCGCGAGGTAGTCCTGCGTCTCCCGCGCCCGGTCAAGGCGCTCGCCGACGCGCATCAGATCAATTCGCTTCAGGACATCAATCGTCACAGGGCGTTTTGAGTCGGGGAACACCAACGAGGCGATGAACCTACCTGCGATTTGCGAGTTGAGCAGGTCGCACAGAAAGGTTGCTTCCTGTTCCGTTTCGCAGGGGATGAAGTAACAGGTGTCATCCAGGACAATCGGTTTGTCTTCGTGGTGACCCACAACCTGAAACACGAGGTTCTTATAGAGACCGGAGATGGCTACTTTCCACGACGAAAACGTGTAGTCGCCAATTCCGAAGACGGCAAACCGCGGTCGGTTGGCGTAGATGCTGCTGCGTCGTTGATCGAGTTGCTCCGCGTGTGCAAGAAGGTATTGCCACGTTTTAGGCGCGAGGAATTCGACCTGAGCCGTATCGTCCGACATGCACCGTTGCGGAAGCAAGACATACTTCGCGGGGACCAATCTTCCGTTCGCGAGGTCGGAAGATTTGAGCAAGGGGTAAAGGTAATCGTCCTCGATGTCGCATTTCTCCCCCAGACCGTTGATCAGGCACGCGCCTTCCCGGGTGAACTCCATGACCCCGGCGGCATCGTGTTTTGCCCCCGATCGCCATTTGCGATATTCCAGTCCGTCAAGGTCGCGCAATTCGCGGTAGGCATCTACGTCGGACACGAGGTCGCCTGCAAACAGCCCGAAGGTCCGCAGAGGACGCGCGAACCCGAGGTCGCTGTAGGTCGTCGCGGTCGCTTCCACCTTGCCGTTTCCGGTGTGAGTCAACAGAAGGCAGGCATCCACGGACACGCCAAAATGCTGGGAAGCATCGATGAGATGAAGGGAGGAAGGTCCGATTTCCCACCCATCCTTCCATGCGTGACGGAGGACTTTCCGAGCAGTCGAGGTCTTACAGAGCATGGCCAGAACGGCAGGTATCCCTTGCAGCGCCTCCAGCAGCTTGATGAGCATCCATTCGGAGATGTCGAAATTCGCCTTGCCAGTCTTCGCAGCGAACCCGCTGTGCCGCTGGAAGTTGCTCTTTTGAGGAAGGTTCGCACCGCCCATCACACCCAGCGCGGCATTGGTGACCCAGGGAAGATTGCCGACCACGAGGACCGGCGAGGGAAGAGTAC
>JACQGJ010000089.1 GCA_016199605.1 Armatimonadota bacterium
CCACAAGGATGCCTTGGCCCGCTGGTAGTTGAGGACGACCATCGTGCTAAAGGCGATGAAGTTGACGGTCAGGAAAGCGCTCAGCAATGGCTCACGTCGCAGGATCACCCGCCACTGCGCGGCCCGCTCTCGCAGCAGGCCCAGCAGATTGTAGAGGAGATTCGCGGTGCGCGGCTCCGGGGAATGGGGAGTCACTCAGATCCCGCCTACGAACCGGCCCGGGCTCATAATGGATCGGGGGTCGAACCGTTCCTTGACGCGCCGCATCAACTGGAAGTCGGCGCGTGGCTCCCCGGTTCCAGGATCGACAGTGGACCAGACGTCCTCTTTTCCCTTGACCCCGAGGGGAACAGACTCGCAGACGAGGAAACCTCCGAGGTGTCGGACGACGGCGCGGGCGCGGTCCACAAATCTTGTCAGGGGTGAAGCGGCGTTTTCAGAGTGGGTCCTGGCCCGCACGTAGACAATCCCCGTGCCGGCATGGGAGAGAGCGGACAAGCTCAACTCGGTGTCTTCGGCGACGGGTTCCAAACGCTCGATGAACTCGGTGGTTTGGGTGATAGGGAGAGTGGCCTTCAGAAGCAGGTCGGTGACCGTACAGAAACCGGTTGCCTCCTGAGGAAGGGAGAAGTCCGAGATTTGAGACCAGAAAGCGCCCTGGCTATCGCCGTCCAGTACCCCGAGTGTTTCCGCCTCAAGCCGGTTGAATAGCGCCCGGGTCTCCTCGACCTCCCGCTGTACTGCCGCCGAAACGCCCTCGTAAACGACTGCGACAACAGAAGAGAGAGGCAGTCCAAAGGTCTCAGAGAGCCGTGGCGTCAGGTACACCACGGCGGTGGGCAGCAACGAACCTGCAAGCAACTCATCGATCGCTTTTCGCGCCTCTGCGTGATTGGACAGCGTTCCCCAAATCGTCTGCTCCACCTCCTGAAGGGAAAGCAGCCGGACGGTGATGCGGGTGAGAACTCCAAGGGACCCAAAGGAACCAATGAAAACCTTACTGAGGTCATAACCCGCGACGTTCTTCATCACCTTCCCGCCAAGCCGGATCGTCTCCCCGTTTGGCAAGGCAACGTCCATGCCCAACACAAGGTCTCGCGGGTTCTTCCACAAAAGCCTTCTGGGGCCGCTGGAGTTGGCAGCCACGATGCCACCGAGCGTTGCCCGGTCCGCGGCGGGCGGGTCGAGGGGTACAAATTCGCTCTTCTCCCGCACTGCCGCTTGAAGCTCCGCCAAGCTCAGCCCGGCTTCGGCGGTGACCGTCAGGTTCTCGTGATCGAACTCGATGAGGCGATTGAGACCTTTCGTGGAGAGACCGACGTCGTACCGAGCGGGCAGATTGCCACAGTGAATCTTGGTCCGGTTCCCCTGCGGGATCACGGCAAGCTCCTCGGTGGAGGCGTGCTGGAGGAACTGAGCCATCTCCTCCGCCGTTTCCGGAACGACAACGCGGGAGGGCGTAAGTCCGTCAACAGTGAATTGCTGGAGGTCTGTCAAGAGGATCCTTTCACCGACGCGGTCAGATTATACAGAGCTTGACGTGTAGACCCCGGTCGCTGCCGCCGCCGCCGCGCCTCTGTTGATTTTGCACCCTCGCTGGCTAAGCAAGGCTTCGAGCGCAGAAAGGAAAAGCAGGACGTTGCGCCGGTTAGAGCCATACCCCATCAGGCCGACGCGCAGCACTTTCCCTTTAAGATCGCCCAGGCCACCGCCGACCTCGATGCCGTAGTCTTGGAGGAGGCTCTTGCGCAGGTCCACATCGTCAACTCCTTCCGGGACGGTCACGGTGTTGAGCATCCACAACCGATGTTCCTTCTCCGAGTGGAGAGCCAGCCCCATCGCCTCGACCCCCGCGGCCAGGGCGAGGTGGTTAAGCCGGTGACGGGCGGCGCGCAAGTCATGACCTTCTTCGTGAGCGACACGCAGCCCTTCATACAAGGCGTAGACCATGCTGATCGGCGCGGTATGGTGGTAGGCGCGGGTCGTACCGTAGTACTGGTCGATGAGGGTCATGTCGAGGTAGAACGACTGCACCTTTCTCTTCCGCTGGCGGATCGTCTCGACGGCGGCCTCGGAGAAGGAGACCGGGGCCATGCCAGGCGGCGCGCTGAGGCATTTCTGCGATCCGCTGTACACCGCGTCGATACTCCATTCATCGACCTTCACGGGGACTCCGCCCAGGGAGGTCACGGCATCTACGAGTAGCAGAGCGCCCGACTCGTGAGTCAGGTGGCTGATCTCCTCAAGGGGTTGCAGCACGCCGGTGGAGGTCTCTGCATGCACAATCGCGACCACCTTGAACGGACCGGTTTTCAGGGCTTCTGCCACACTGCCCGGGTCGATAGCCTTGCCCCATTCCCGGTCGACTCGCATCACCTCGGCGCCGCACCGTTCCGCGATGTCCACGATGCGATTGCCGAAGTAACCGTTCACGCAGACCAGGATCCGTTCGCCGGGTTCCAGCAGGTTGCAGAGGCAGGCCTCCATCCCGGCGGTCCCCGTGCCGGAGAGGGGAAAGGTCAACCGGTTCTGCGTTTGAAAGGCCCAACGCAGAAGCTCTTTGACACGTTCCATCAAGTCAAGGAAGGCGGGGTCGAGGTGCCCCAGGAGTGGGGTCGCCAACGACCGGAGGACACGGGGATGCATCTCACTCGGACCGGGGCCGAGCAGGACTCGAGGGGGAACGTTCAATTCGTCACAAGGGACAGACATGGTTCAGTGCTACTCCCTACCGAAAAGATGTTGAGATCAAAAGAGGGCGCTACCCGGAGATCGTGGTCGCGTTCTCCTCGATCTCACTCCCATTGTTAAACCTCGGCGGGCCGGACGCCTCGGCGCCATTCAGCGGCACAAGGGGGACCTCCGGACCTCCGGACTCAATCGCCTGGTCAACGACCTCCTCGTACACCCCCAGCTTGCGGAATCTCTGGTAGCGGGATTCCTCCAACTCCTCGGGAGACAACCTGGCGAGGTCAGTGAGAGAGTCCAGAATGACCTGCTTGAGACGGGTCGCCATCGTATCGAAATCGCGATGCGCTCCACCTGGAGGTTCCGGGATGATGTCGTCGATGATTCCAAAGGAAAGCGCATCCTGGGCGGTGATTTTCAAGGCAGCGGCGGCTTCCCCCGCACGGCCCGGGTCTCGCCAGATGATGGAAGCGCATCCCTCCGGAGGGATCACGGAATAGATGGAGTGCTCCAGCATGTAGACTCGATTCCCCACGGCGATACCGATCGCTCCTCCGGACCCCCCTTCGCCGATGACGATCACAACGACCGGCACCCTCAGGTTGAACATCTCCATCTGGCTGCGGGCGATGGCTTCGCAGATGCCGCGCTCTTCCGCTTCTGCAAGGCACGCGGCGGCGGGAGTATCGACCAGGCAAACGATCGGCTTGCGAAAGCGATCCGCCATCTGCATGATCCGGACCGCCTTGCGATAGCCTTCGGGCATGGCCGATCCGAAGTTGCGGAACTGACGTTCTTTGGTGTCTCTCCCTTTCTGGTGTCCCACAATCACGATGGACCTCCCGTTGATCCGGCCGAAGCCGGCAACGATTGCGGGGTCGTCTCCATAACAGCGGTCTCCGTGGAGCTCAGTGAAGCTGCTGCAGATGGCATTGATATAGTCGAGGGTGTAGGGACGCTTGGGATGCCGTGCCATCAGGACTTTGTCCCAGGAAGTCATGTTGGAGAAGATCTTCTCGATCAACTCGTCTCTCTGCTGTTCCAGGGCGGCAAGGCGATCACTCACCTCCACGCCCTTCGACTCCCGCAGGCGCTTCATCTCCTCGATCTGTTCTTCGACTTCCACCAGAGGCTTCTCAATAGGGAGCCAGCGAGCGAGCATCAATCCACCTCCACAACCATTGACGGTTATCCATTCACAAACTCGAGCAACTGCGCCAGCACGGGTCTCAGGTTGCCCCTTGGCACGACAGCATCCACCATCCCGTGAGCCATCTGAAACTCGGCGCTCTGGAAGTCGCGGGGCAACTTGATCTTCAGGTTCTGCTCGATGACTCTCGGACCGGTAAATCCAATCAAAGCCCCTGGCTCTGCCAGTATAACGTCTCCAAGCGAGGCGAAGCTGGCCTGAACTCCAGCCATCGATGGGTGGGTCAGCAAGGCAACGTAGGGGAGGCCGGCTTTCCGCAGCCTTGCTACAGCTCCGCAGGTCTTCGCCATCTGCATCAGAGAAAGCAAACCCTCATGCATGCGAGCGCCGCCCCCTGAACCCGAAATGAGGAGAACCGGAAGGTTTCGGTCTATCGCATGCTCCAAGGCGCGAGTGATCTTTTCCCCGACCACCGAGTTCATGCTTCCCATCATGAATTCCGAGTCCGTGATACCGACGATCAGAGGATACCCCTCGATGGTCGCGTCCCCCACTACCGCAGCGTCATTCATCCCGGTGTTGCTCTGAGCTTTGGCGATTTTCTCCTTGTACTCCGGGAAACCCAAGGGATCGCTGGGAATCAGCCCACAGTCGCTTTCGACAAAGCTGCCTTCATCAACGGTAACCTCCAACCTCTCCCATGAGTTCAAACGGAAATGGAAGCCGCATTTCCGGCATACCTTGAGTTCCTTCTCGAACTCTTTCTTGTACAGCATCGTGCCGCATTTGGTGCACTTGACCCAGAGATCACCGGGGATATCTTCCTGATTATGTTTGCCGTCACGCCAGTAGCGCCGGCGGGGGGTCTTCAATTCTTCACCCACCATGGGATTCACCTCCCAAGACAACCATTAACTCTTACTTGCGATTTGTGCTATCATAGTGCCCAACTGCACGGAGGGCCGTGGATGGAACAAGAACGCGATTGGATCGAATACGTTAAGAAAGAACGCCAGGCTATCGATGATATTGACTGCCATGTTGTGCAACTCCTCAACCAGCGTGCTCGCCACGCCAAGGCCATCGGCGATCTAAAGAACCGGAACGACAGCGCCTGTTACTCACCGACACGGGAGCAAGAAGTGCTCGAGCGGGTTCGAGCCCTGAATCCTGGCCCGTTACACCCCGACTCCCTGCAGACTATCTACCGCGAGGTCATGTCTGCCTGCCGCTCTCTCGAGCGACAGCATCGCGTTGCTTATCTCGGTCCCGAAGCCTCCTTCACCCAGATGGCTTGTCAAAAGCACTTCGGTTCTTCTGTCGTGATGGAACCCATGCCCAGCATCTGGGACGTCTTCAATCACGTCGAGCGAGGCGAAGCAGACTTTGGAGTCGTCCCCATCGAGAACTCCACCGACGGAGCCGTCAGTCATTCGCTGGACAGTTTCATCGAGAGCAGCCTGAAAATCTGCGCCGAAACCTACCTCCCGATCCACCAGTGCCTTTTATCACGCTTCCCGCTGGAGAGGATCGAGAAAGTTTACTCCCACCCCCAGGGCATCGGCCAATGCCAAAAATGGCTTCGGGAGAATTTGCCGAACGCCGCCCTCCACTCGGTGTCAAGCACCTCTCACGGCGCGGAACTCGCCCAAGCCGAAGAGAATTCCGCCGCTATCGGCAACCGACTGGCCGCCGAAGTGTACGGGTTGAAGATCCTCCGGGAGCGTATTGAGGACAACCCGAACAACCGAACGCGATTCCTGATCATCGGCAATCTTGAGAACCCACCCACCGGAAAAGACAAGACGTCGATCGTGATCTCCGTCCCTCATCAGCCGGGCGCGCTGCATGACGTGTTAGGGGAGCTGCGAGAACACAGCATCAATATGACGATGATCGAATCTCGTCCTACTCGTGTGATGCCTTGGGAATATCTCTTCTTCATCGACTTTCAGGGTCATCAGTACGATGAGTCGGCCCGCGGCGCCCTCGACGAATTGAAGCCTCATTGTCCCTTTATCAAGATCGTCGGCTCCTACCCCGAAGCAGAGTAGAAAGCTGCACACTATCCCTCCCTGTTGTCCTATCGTCAGACCGTCTATTTGAGGGAGGCGAGAACCTCATCCATCTTCCCAATCAGTTCCTTGTACTCCTTCGACTGTGTGACGGCGATCAATCCCTTCAGACGCTCAAAAAGCTCCGGGTTCTGCTGAACCGTTGTCCCCATTTTGAAGTGGGCACTCACTTCCATGGCGCTGGCTTTGATCGGGTCCTGTTGCCCCAGGTAGTCCTCGACCTCTTCTGCCGAGACGTTGACTACAGGATTATTTTCAATTTCCATCTTAAGGATCGTGGAAGCGCAGAGACGCGCGTCACGGGTCAAGATCAGCACCAGCCGATCCAGGGTATCCTCCGCGTCGTCTTCCCAGTTCTGCCAGAGGATGTACCCGAGAAACCACACCGGCATGGCGAAAATCCCTCGGAGAAACCTCGGCGTCCTGTTCAGGAAATACAGGAGAGACCGAGCTCGGGCGTGCCCACTCTTGATTCTGCCCAACTCCCGGAGCATTGCGCAGGCAAACTCCTTCGGCTTTAGCATTTGAAGGAGCTTCGTCGTGAAAACGACGAAGGGGCGGCCCCCGCTGATCGTCTGAATCCAACCGTTCTCCTCATCCTGGAAGATGAAAACCTCCGGCTCTCTGATCCCGACAATCCGGCACTGCTGGGCGACGAGATCGCGGATCTCAGGATAATGGGTCGGCATCGCTCGGTTCTTCAAGCCAATCTTTGATCGGTACCTCCGGGGAAGATTGACGAAGTAGATCCACCACGGGACGATCACCCACGCGATACACACCCCCGCCGTGATCCATTTGCGTTGATCCTGGAGGGCCAAAGCTGTGGGTATCCCGATGATGAACAGGGAAAGCACCAGGAAGGTGATGTAGGCTGTTTGGCGGCCGCTCCGGTCGCCTGGCACTGCATAGTCTTCTACTTTGAGGGTCGGGCGTTTCTTCTCGATCCTTACTTTGACTGCCACGATGTCTTCCACCTACTTAAGTGATGTGTGGGTCGGCCGTATTCACCTCCGACACAGGCTCTCTCTGTCAGCGTCCAACTGCTGTTTGCCCTTCCTCACAAAGCGTCCGGAGGGTTCTCTCCAAGCCCCGATTCCACGCTCTCACCATTCTCCAGACTCAGCACCCCCGCCGAGACGATGAATTTTACCGCCTCCTCCGTCGTCATGTCCAGCGGTATTACATCGGAAAGGGGCATGACCACAGTAAACCCCGTAATCGGAGAGGGGCTGTGAGGGATGAAAACCGAAACCATCGGCTCCCCCGCTCCGGTGCGGATCTGGGACGGGGCATCCCCCGTTTGAAAACCGACCGCGTAATGGCCCTTCATGGGAAAAGGGACCGCGACGACCTGCCGAAACGAGGGGTCCTTCGGAGAGATCATGAACTCGATGATCTGTTTCGCCGCGGGGTAGATCTCCTTGGCTATGGGAACTTTGGTCACCAGGTGCTCTCCGAAGCGAAAAAGGCGATTTCCGATGACGGTAGAGGCTAAGACTCCGACCAGGATGACGATAGCGAGGCTGACCACGACGCCGATCCCCGGTACCTGGAACGGCAGAAACTGGCGCAGGAAAGAGTCGATATGTTGGCCGATTGCCGAGTGCATGAAGTTGAAGGCGCCGACCACGATATAGAGCGTTATCAGAGCGGGAACCAGCACCAGTAAGCCCGTAATGAAGTACCGACGTAGCAGTAAGAGTTTCAATCTGTGTCCTTTGCTGTTCTTCAGGATGGAGGAGTGCCGCCTGAGACTTCTCCCGGCACTCTCTGGCTAACTCGGTTTGCGAATGACCTTGATGCGAGTAATCCGGTTGCGCCGGATTTGCTGCACGATAAACTGGGCTTCTTCGGTCTCAACAATCTCTCCCGGCGCCGGGATTTTACCAGCTCTGTCGTAGATGAACCCAGCCAAAGTATCGAACTCACCTTCCGGAAGTCGGAGGCCCAAGTCGTCCTGCAAATCGTGAACGTCTATGCGTGCATCAACCATGAAGACGTTCTCCGACACCGGATGGACTTTGCGCTCCTCCCGGTCATACTCGTCCACGATCTCACCGACAATCTCTTCGAGGATGTCCTCGATGGTCACCAGACCGGAAGTCCCCCCGTGCTCATCGATAACGACCGCCAGTTGCGCCTTCTGCTCCCGCAAATCACGAAAGAGGTCGTCGATCTTCCGCGTTTCCGGCACGAAAACCGCTGGCTTCGCCAGGTCTCTGGGGCAAGGCGACGTTCCTTCCGGCTCCAGCTTCTTCTCAAAAACACCCACCAAGTCTTTGAAATAGACTACCCCGACGATGTTATCCGGAGTCTCCTCAAAAATTGGAATTCGAGAGAACCCGGTTGCCTCAACGGTATTGAGTGCCTCTTCGAGAGAACAATCGTGGGGCAGGCAAATTATGTCCGGCCGGGGGATCATGATCTCCCGGGCGACGGTTTCTCGGAACTCGAAGATGTTCTCCAGCAATCTTGTTTCCGGCTCGTCGAGGACACCCTCTTCTTCTCCGATCTCAACAAGCTTCTTCAGGTGGCTGTCCGTAACCCCTTCGTGCAGAGGTCCGGGCTCACCTCCCATCGCTCGGATGATTCCGGTGCTGATAAACATCACGACATTGGCGAAAGGTTGGATCAACCCAAGGACCAGTCGGGCCGCTCGCGCTGTGTGGAGGGACACCCGCTCCGCGTTATGAACCGTGTAGGTTTTGGGGGCGATCTCGCAGAAAATCAGGATCGTGACGATCATCCCCAGAGTGACCCACTCGACCAGGTCGGACCGATGAAGCGTATCCTTGAACAGGTGTGTCATGATAGACGAGACAAGCAAGACAGGGATGTTGATCCCCACAATCACCGAGGCAAGATAACGCTGAGACTCCCCCGAGACATGATGCGCAGCCGCGAGATCACTTTCGTCCGTCTCTTCCTCTTCGGCCAGGGCGCGCAGGCGAATCTTGTTCGTCGCCACCAACGCCGCCTCGCACACGCTGAAGAAGCCGATGGCTACGAGACAGACTGCAACCGCAGATACCTGGAGGACAATGCTTAACGTCGCTGATTCCATCTAATCGGCTGCCAACTCCTTCTCCTCCAAGGCGAGCTTTCCCTTGCACCGCCCCACGATCTTCACCTTTTCGATTCGCTGTCCTGCCATCGCGGCCACAGTGATATCCACGTCGCCGATAGTGACTGACTGTCCCACCGAGGGCATCTTCTTGGTTTGTTCCAGTACCAATCCGGCGAGGGTTTCATACTGCTCCTCGGGTAGACGAATTCCGAGCAGCCAGTTCGTTCGACGGATTGTCAGTCGCCCGTCCACGAGCCATTCATTTTCCGAAAGCTGCTCCAACTCCCGTTCAGCCACATCGTATTCATCCAGGATGTCCCCGACGATTTCCTCCAGCAAGTCCTCCACAGTGACCAACCCCGCGGTGCCTCCATCCTTTCCGACCACGATCGCCATCAGGCGATGGTTTCGCTGGAGTTCTTCGAGCAGCGAGTTCACAGGCTTCGTCTCCGGGATGAAGTACGGCGGCCTGCAAACCTTTTCAACAGGTATCTCTCGCTCTCCTCGCCGAAGGTGTGGGAGGAGGTCCTTGGAATAGATCACTCCCATAATCTCGTCGATGGTCTCACGATAGACCGGTATCCGGGAGTGCTTCTCTCGCACAATCATTTCCATCGCTTCGCCAAGGGTGGCATCGCTCGCGACGCTCACGATCTCCACTCTCGGCACCATGACCTCGCGTACGGTCTTGTCGGAGAACTCAAGGACTCCGTGGAGCATCTGACGTTCCTCGGGCTGGATCAATCCTTCTTCCTCAGCCACATCGATGGCAGTTTTGATCTCCTCTTCGGTCATGGTCGGTTCGTCGGGTCGAGGCATGCCGCCGACGATCTTGACGAGGAAATCGGTAACGCCGGTAATGACGAACACGATTGGGAACAGCAGGAGGGAGACCAGCCGTATCACGGGAGCTGTCAGGAGGGCGACCCGTTCCGGGTTCTGGGAGGCGTACAGAACGGGGGTGACCTCTGCAAGGGTCACTACCACAAGGGGCATCAAGAACATGGGAATCCACAACCCCCAACCGAGATCCAGGCACGTCACCGTCGTGACGGTCTCGGAGGTATAAAGGAGGGTCGTGATGCCGATAAGGATTGTGGACAAGACACGACCGGGATTCTCAAGCAGATGGAGTGCAACCCTTGCGGTGCGCGAACCTGCATCTGCCAGGTGTCGGGCGCGCAACTTGCCGAGCGTCAGCAAGCCGATCTCCGACGCCGCGAACATCCCGCTCAATCCGAGCAACATCGCTATGAGGACCAGACTTGCGACTGGCGAATATGGGTCAGGGTCTGAAGGCAATCAGGTAACCTCTCCCGTCCTATGGCGCGTCCCACTCTCCCTCCTCACGAGGGAGAGCGCCCACTGCGGGAGCTATCTTACAGAGTCAACCGGGATAAGGACCAATCCGCCGCCGGTGATCCCGGAAACGCCGAGATTATATCACAAGTCGCCGGATTCGTGTCGCGGGAACGATAGCCGGTGGTGACATTGCCATTCCTTTTGCCTTTATGCTATCATTCAACCGCCGTGGCGGCGGGTGTTCCCCGCGGATCGAGCCGAGTTTCACTGGAGGACTACCCTTGGAAGCCTTAGCCCAAGTATCTTCCGGCATGAAGTTTACGGTGGGCCTGTTCACCGTCCTGATTGGCGTTGGAACCATTGTTGTGTGCATCGTCGAGGTGCGCCACTGGCACGCCGGCACCTCCATGATTGATAGGAGCCAGCTCGGCTTGCGCCTGGCAGGAGCTGCGCTCCTACTCCTCATCCTCGCGATGATCTTCTTCGGCGTCTTTTACGCCGAGATGATTCAGGCTCCGAGAGTATTCGTGTCCTTCTGGATCGTGTGTATGTCCCTGGCAGCGGCCTTGTTCATTCTCGCAACTATCGACTTGAGGAAGCTGGGGAAGCAACAACAATCACGGGAAAAGGAACTCTACAAGGAGTTCGCAAAAGTTATCCGCGAGGAGATGGCGAAACGGCAGGGAAATCAGGGACCGGCACCGGCTGGAACGGAGAACCCCGAGAAAGGAGAAACGCCTGTCACTCCGCCCGGTAAATCAGCAGGGACGGAAGTGAATACCTGATGTCCGAGGAATTCACCGAACCCGACAGGCGGTTCATGCGGCTGGCGCTCAGGCTTGCGCGGAAGGGCAGGGGATGGACCAGCCCGAATCCCAGCGTAGGGGCCGTTGTCGTCAACAACGGGCAGGTGGTCGGTTGTGGGTTCAGTCGTCCGGCGGGCCAACGGCACGCTGAGTTCTTTGCCCTACAGGAAGCGGGGCCCAGGGCGAGGGGAGCAACCCTGTACTCAACGCTCGAGCCTTGTTGTCACATTGGACGAACACCGCCCTGCACTGAAGAGATCATAGAGGCGGGAGTGAAGCGAGTCATCGCCTCCGTTCTCGATCCCAACCCCTTGGTTAACGGACGCGGCTTTGAGCGCCTCAGGGCAGCGGGTATCGCTACAGCGTCCGGCTTGTGCTCGGAGGACGCCTCGCGGCAAATGGAAGATTTCCTGAAGTTCATCACGACAGGTCTTCCGTTTGTCACATTGAAACTCGCGACGACTCTCGATGGGAGAATTGCCACCCGAACGGGTGACTCGAAGTGGATCACAAGCGAAGCCTCCCGGAGATACGTTCATCAACTGAGGCATGAGCACGACGCCGTTGTGGTTGGGATCAACACACTGTTGGTGGATGATCCAGAGCTTACAGCGCGCCATCGCAGAAAGGCCCGCAATCCCTGTCGGGTGATCCTGGACTCACAGTTGCGGACGCCCCTATCGTCCAAAGTGCTGAAGGACCTCGATCGGAGCGGGGCAAAGACTCTGGTCATCGGAACACGTATGGCAAATCCCCAGCAGGCAGACTCACTCCGAGCAGCAGGGGCTGACGTTATTTTCGCTCCGGGGCGATCCAAGCGCGTCGCACTTCCTTGGCTGATCCGACACCTCGGCCAGATGGGATGCACCAGCATACTCATAGAGGGTGGTGGAGAAGTCGCCGCTTCGGCCCTTGGCGCCGGACTCGTCGACAAGGTTGTGTGGTTCATCGCCGCCAAGATCGTCGGCGGCAAAGACGCTGTTCCAGCCGTCGGTGGCAAAGGAGCGTCTCGTGTCAGCGAAGCAATCGGCTTCAAGCAATGGAAAACGCGCCGGATCGGGGACGACATGGTGGTTGAAGGATACTTGAAGCCTGCTGAGGGCAAAGCCGGTCGCAACCCCTCATGAGATTGGCAAGACCCTAATCGAATGTTCACTGGTATCGTTGAAACAATTGGAATCGTCCAGCGCTTTTCCCGCAGGACCCAGGCGTTGCGTCTGACCATCGCCGCACCGGACTTGGTGGAAGGTGCGGACATCGGCGACAGCGTGTGTGTGTGCGGAGTTTGCCTGACCGTGGTTGAGCGAGGCGAGGGTGGAATCTCCTTCGACGTGGTGAGCGAAACTTTGAGGCGCAGCACGCTGGGTGATCTCAGGCGGGGGCGCCCTGTGAACATGGAACGTTCCCTGCGCCCGGATTCGCGAATAGGTGGGCATTTTGTGATGGGGCACGTGGATGCCGTCGGGACGGTCAGGCGAAGGGTATTCGAGGGGGAATCCGTGCGCACAACCTTTCAATGCCCGGAATCAGTGACGCGATATACAGTGGGGAAGGGGTCCATCGCAGTGGACGGTGTCAGCCTGACGGTCGTTGAGGTTGGAGAGGGTTTCTTCTCCGTGGCGCTGATACCCCACACGCGACAGGTGACCACTTTGGGGGGGCTGGCTCTCGGCAGCCGCGTTAACCTGGAGTTGGACCTGATGGCAAAGTATGTTGAAAAGCTGGTCCATCCCCGGGCAGAAGGGGAAGCCTCCGATTCTCGCATCGCAGAACTGTTGACATCGCCATCGTGACATTGGTGACTACGCCTCATGGACAATTCTTTCATTACGATCGAACAGGCAATCCGGGATATCCGAGCCGGGCAATTCGTAATCATGGTCGACGATGAGGACCGCGAGAACGAAGGCGATCTGGTGCTCGCCGCAGAGAAGGTGACACCGGAAGCGGTCAACTTCATGGCGAAACACGCGCGGGGGCTCATCTGTGTACCCATGACGGGTGAACGTCTGGATGAGTTGGGCCTGACCCCCATGTCTTCAGACAACACGGACCCCTACCGATCGGACTTCTTCGTTTCGGTGGATGCCAAGAATCGAGTTACCACGGGCATCTCCGCGTTCGATAGAGCCACGACCATTCAGACTTTGATTGATCCGTCAGCCACAGCCCGGGATATCACCCATCCCGGCCACATTTTCCCCTTGCGAGCCAGAGAGGGTGGTGTGCTCGTAAGAGCCGGGCACACCGAGGCTTCCGTGGACCTTGCAAGACTGGCCGGCCTTTGCCCCGCGGGTGTGATCTGTGAGATCATGAAAGACGATGGGGAAATGGCTCGCTTGCCGGATCTGATTCAGTTCGCCATCGCCCATAACCTCCGTCTGGTGACGATCGAGGACCTAATCCGCTACCGCCGACAAAAGGAGAAGCTCGTTCGGCGGGTTGCAGAGGCGAACTTGCCCACGCAGTTCGGAGACTTCAGGTGCGTCGCCTACGAGAGCACAATCGACGGAAGACCCTATCTGGCTCTCGTCAAGGGGGAGCCCGATCCGGGGGTGCCGACTCTTGTGCGAGTCCACTCCGGATGCCTGACGGGTGACGCTCTATTCTCCATGCGCTGCGACTGCGGGGCTCAGTTACGTCTGGCGATGGAGCGTATCCAGAAGGAGGGTTTGGGGGTCCTTCTCTACATCTATCACCATGAAGGACGTGGTATTGGAGTCCTTAACAAGATCCATGCCTATGCCCTTCAGGACAGTGGCAGCGACACGGTGGAGGCGAATGCAGCCTTGGGGTTCCCACCCGACATCCGTGACTACGGACTGGGAGCACAAGTCCTGACAGACCTCGGGGTAGCGAAGATGCGTCTCATGACCAATAATCCTGCCAAGTACGCTGGACTCGAAGGCTATGGGTTGGAGGTCGTCGAACGCGTCCCCGTTGAAGTAAAGCCCAATCCCGAAAACGCAGGATATCTGCGGACCAAGAGGGAGAAACTGGGACATCTGCTGCAAGACTCAGCACGGACAGGAGATCATCAAAGATGAGCAAGTTCTACGAAGGCAGTTTCACGGTTGAGGGGCATCGGTTTGCCATAGTGGTGAGTCGGTTCAATGAGTTGGTGACCCAGCGATTGCTGGAAGGGGCCCTCGACGCCTTCCGGCGGCATGGAGTCTCGGACGGCGACATAGAAACAGCCTGGGTTCCAGGTACTTTTGAGATACCGATCATCACAAAGAAGCTGGCTGAAACGGGGCGTTTCCATGCGATCGTTTCCCTGGGAGCTGTGATTCGGGGAGACACCCCGCATTTTGAATACGTCGCGGGAGAGGCGGCCAAAGGAATCTCCCACGTGTCCCTCCAAACCGGTGTTCCCGTGATCTTCGGCATAGTCACGTCGGACAGCCTGGAACAGGCCCTTGAACGGGCGGGCAGCAAGCACGGAAATCGAGGATTCGACGCGGCAGTCAGCGCCCTTGAGATGGCCAGCCTGATCGCGGCGATCAAGTAGCCAACAGCAGTGACAGGCTGTTCACAAACCGTCCCTGCCGGGTCATGCTTCTGCTGATATATCAATCGCCGGTGAGAATCCACTTTCCCTTGTTGTGAGGCAGTTGCACTGCCGAACCTCAACTGCGCTTACTGCGACAGGGCTTGCCGACTTGGTTCGGCAGTGCAACTGCCTCACAACAAGGGAGGATTCCTATCGGTGACGAGTATAATATGAAAACACCACCTTTGAAACTCGCTATGCTTTCCATGCTTTTCGGCTTCGTAGGCGGCGGAGTGGGGAGCTATCTCGTAGTCGGACATCTTCATCCCACAGGAATTCCTGTGATTGATCCGGGAGCACAGGTCTCCTCCTCGCAACCCGCTGTAGTTCAGAATCAGTCTGGAACGACAAAGGGGGATGACTTTGGCGGCCCCTCTGAGCAGGATGCGATAATTCGCGCGGCCGAGGCGGTAAACCCGACAGTGGTGAATATCGACGCCACACGGCTTGAACGTCAACGGCCATCCCGCCAGGATTGGTTTCGAGACTTCTTTCGGAAAGATCCTGGCTATTCCCCCACTCCCACGCAAGGCTCGGGATCGGGTTTCATCATCAATCCAAATGGCTACGTTGTGACCAATGAGCACGTGGTTCGTGACGCGGACAAACTCATCGTCACCGTCGGGAAACAGAAACGCTACACCGCTCGTTTGGTGGGGACCGACTCTCGTACTGATGTTGCGGTGCTGAAGATCGAAGGAGCCCCTGACTTGCCTACCTCCCGGCTTGGAACCTCTCGCTCATTGCGGCCGGGTGAGTGGGTCATAGCGATCGGCAATCCCTTTCGCGAGTTCGCTCACACAGTAACAGTGGGAGTGGTCAGCGCCGTCGATCGCCCGGTCCAGATTCGAGAAAAGTCTTACAAGAATCTAATTCAAACGGACGCTGCCATCAACATGGGGAACAGCGGAGGACCGCTCGTTAACCTGAAAGGCCGCATCGTCGGAGTCAACACGGCCATCTTTTCTCCAACTGGCACTTCTGTGGGAATCGGTTTTGCGATCCCGATTGACAAGGTGAAGGAGATCCTTAACGACCTCATCCGGGAAGGGAAGGTCTCCCGACCTTTCGTGGGCGTCAAGGTCGTTGATGTTTCCGAAGGAGACCAGAAGAAGCTCCGTTTGCCAGATCGAAAGGGAGCACTCGTGACCGAGATAATGGCAGGCGGGCCGGCTGAAAAGGCAGGACTTCGGGAGCAGGACGTTGTCGTTAGCTACAACGGCAGGTCGATCGAGTCCACCGACCAGTTCGTCGAGGAAATCCAGAAACTCAAGATCGGTGACACTCTTCGCCTGGGGATCCTCCGAGATGGGATGAAGCGTGCTCTCGTTGTGAAGCTGGCTGAGAGCAAGGAATAGCCCGACCCCTCACCGCCTTAGTCGTCCCCAGCTCTTTCGGCACGTTGGATTCGCCCCCGTCGACTCATGCGCACAGCTCGAGTCCACCACTCCCACAAGAAAGAAACTCCCCGCCGTGATTATATCGGCGGGGAGTTTCGTGTGGTTCTTATTCTTACTGCTGTGCCTTACGGGTAGCCTGATTACATCCCGTAGTCAGGCGGCGGGTAACCTCCTCCGGGAGGTCCGCCGGCCGAAGCTTTCTCCGGCTTTTCGGCGATAATCGCTTCGGTCGTGAGCAACATGCTCGCGATGCTGGCTGCATTCTCCAAAGCGGAACGGGTCACCTTGACTGGGTCCACGATGCCGGCTTTCACGAGGTCAATATAGTCCTCTGCCAAAGCATCGAAGCCTGTGCCCTTCTTCAGTCCCTTCACTTTCTCGACAACAACGGAACCCTCGAGGCCTGCGTTGTTGGCGATCCAGCGGAGCGGCTCTTCCAGAGCGCGTCGCACAATGTTGACGCCGGTGACTTCATCGTCGTTTATCGTCTCGACCTTCGCGAGAGCGGGGATGACTTGCACCAGGGTGGTGCCGCCACCGGCGACGATGCCTTCTTCGACGGCTGCACGAGTCGCCGACAGGGCGTCCTCGAAGCGGTGCTTCTTCTCCTTCAGCTCGGTCTCGGTTGCCGCGCCCACGCTGATCTCGGCGACGCCCCCGGCCAACTTGGCGAGGCGCTCTTCGAGTTTCTCGCGGTCGTAGTCGGAATCGGTCTCTTCGATCTGCCGACGAATCTGATTGACGCGACCGGCAACGGCAGCTTTGGTCCCGCCACCTTCGATGATGGTCGTCTCTTCTTTCGCCACGATGATCTTCTTGGCGCGTCCCATCATGCTCAGGTCAACGTTCTCCAGCTTTATGCCGAGATCCTCGGATAGGAACTTGCCACCGGTCAGGATGGCAATGTCCTCAAGCATGGCTTTGCGGCGGTCGCCGAAACCAGGGGCCTTGACGGCCGTGACGTTGAGGATTCCACGGATCTTGTTGACGACCAGAGTTGCGAGGGCTTCTCCCTCAACGTCCTCTGAGATAATCAACAGCGGCTTGCCAGACTTGGCGATCTTCTCAAGCACGGGCACGAGATCGGCAACAGAGCTGATCTTCTTCTCGTGAAGGAGCAGGTAGCAATCCTCGAGCGTCGCCTCCATGCGCTCAGGGTCCGTCACGAAGTACGGCGACAGATACCCCTTGTCGAACTGCATTCCTTCGACAATCTCCACGGTGGTTCCGGTACTCTTCGATTCTTCGATGGTAATGACCCCATCTTTGCCGACTTTGTCCATTGCCTCGGCAATGAAGTCGCCAATCGCCCGGTCGTTACCGGCGATCCCGCCAACATTGGCAATTGCCTCTTTATCTTTGACCGCGATGGATAGCTTCTTGATTTCCTCAACCACGGTTGCGACGGCTTTCTCGATGCCCTTCTTGACCAGCATGGGGTTAGCGCCGGCGGCGACGGACTTCATGCCCTCGCGCACCATGGCCTGAGCGAGCACGGTTGCTGTTGTGGTTCCGTCTCCAGCAACATCGTTGGTCTTGGAGGCAACCTCTTTCACCAACTGTGCTCCCATGTTCTCAAAATGGTCATCCAACTCGATCTCTTTGGCTACAGTCACACCATCTTTGGTGATGGTGGGCGAGCCAAACTTCTTGTCGAGGATCACGTTGCGGCCTTTCGGTCCCAGCGTAGCCCGCACCGCTTCCGCGACGATGTTGACGCCACGCTCCAGCGAGCGTCGCGCATCTTCATCAAAGCGAAGTTCTTTCGCTGCCATTTTCAGTACCCTCCTTCTCTTGGGTTTGTATTTGTCTTATTTTACGCGTACTGCCAGAATTGAACTCTCATCCATGATGAGGTAGTCGGTACCGTCAACTGTCACTTCGGTTCCGCCGTATTTCGAGTAGATGACCATGTCACCCACCTTTACGGAAACCGGCGAGCGC
The DNA here is from genome assembly GCA_016199605.1 of Armatimonadota bacterium. GTDB lineage: Bacteria > Armatimonadota > Abditibacteriia > CG2-30-59-28 > CG2-30-59-28 > JACQGJ01. The sequence goes on from JACQGJ010000089.1 coordinate 17,989, forward strand.
TCGCCGTTGTCCAGGATTTTCCCTTCCCCGACGGCAACCACTTCACCTTCCTGCGGTCTCTCCTTCGCCGTGTCTGGAAGGACAATCCCTCCTGCGGTCTGCTCCTCCTCACCCTTCGGGCGGACGAGGACTTTGTCGGCTAATGGTCGAAGTTTTGGTGCAGCCATGAATGTGCACCTCCTTTCAGTGGTAGTTGTGTTGTAGAATTAGCACTCTCAGGTCGCGAGTGCCAACATTGTACGCACCTTAGGTTGTTCTGTCAACCCTTTTCCCCAAATCGCGCGAACAACGCATGGAGGCCACCACACAGCTTGCCAACTCGCGCTTTCTACGCTTCTCCATTATGGGTTCGTTGTTTGACGGTGGAGAGACGATGGGGTAAAATGACCGTGCTCGTCCTTAAAGGCGCCGCCGGCCGCAGCCGGCCCACGCCGAACGTCGAGGAATGCTGCGATTCACAATCAGCAACCCGACGAGGGGCGGGCTTCAAGTTTTGTAAAGGCTTCTGAAGCGTCCATGGGCACGGAACTGATTGCTCCAGAGGAGAGACGAGAAGGCATCGATACCCCTGCGGTCGTTGCCGTAGCAGAAGAGGGTGGCCACAACCTGGGAGCGGACCCGTTTCCTGCGGTGACGGAGATTAGAGTCTACCTATCAATTGTCATTCCGGCTTACAACGAGGAAAAGCGGCTCCTGGCTACCCTGGCGCGGATTCACGACTATATGTCTCGTAGGGATTTCTCCTTTGAGATCGTTGTTGTGGACGACGGGAGTAAGGACGACACCGTGGGAGTTGTGGAACGGTTTTCGGAGGAGCGCAGAGGCGTTCGCCTCCTGAGGAACGAGGAGAACCGTGGGAAAGGTCATTCCGTTCAGCACGGAGTCTTGGAATCGCGTGGGCGAGACGTCCTTTTTTCCGATGCGGATTTGTCGACCCCCATCGAAGAATGCGACCGACTGCTGCCCTACATCAGCTCGGGGCAATACGACATTGCCATCGGCTCCCGCGCCTTACCCGAGTCGAACCTTGAAGTCCGCCAACCGTTCTATCGAGAGTGGATGGGGCGGATGTTTAACAAGGTGGTACAGCGACTCGCTGTCCCGGGGATCTCGGACACTCAATGCGGCTTTAAGGCTTTCCGAGGAGAGGTAGCCCGTCGCCTTTTTCGCCTGCAGAAAGTGGAAGGTTTCGCTTTCGATGTTGAGCTTCTCTTCCTCGCCAGGAAGTATGGCTACACGATTCGCGAAGTTCCAGTCAGATGGATTAACTCACCCGACTCCCGTGTGAACGCCGTTCGCGACTCCTCGAGAATGCTGCGCGAACTGGTGACGCTTCGTTGGAACGATTGGCGAGGGCTTTATGAGGAAACTTGAGGAGGATCATGTTCAAGCCGTTCGAAGGACAAGTTGACTATCCCAAGCTTGAGCTCGAGATTCTGGGATTCTGGGAAGAGAACAGGATCTTTGATAAATTTGCTGACAAGAATCGGGGAAAACCACTTTGGTCCTTCATCGATGGACCCATCACCGCGAATAACGCCATGGGGGTTCATCATGCCTGGGGTCGGACCTACAAGGATGTTTTCCAGCGCTTCAAGGCAATGCAGGGATATGACTTGCGACTCCAGAACGGCTTCGATTGCCAAGGCTTGTGGGTTGAGGTCGAGGTGGAAAAGGACCTCGGGCTTGACAGCAAACGAGACATCATCGAGTACGGTCTTGAGAGGTTCAGCCGGGAGTGTCGCGCCCGTGTGGAGCGGTTTGCGGATCGGATCGTCCAGCAGTCAATCCGACTCGGCCAGTGGATGCGCTGGTACCAAAAAGACGGCTCTCCGGGATCGTACTTCACGTTCGACGATAACAACATAGAACATATCTGGTACTTCCTGAAGAAATGTCATGAGAACGGATGGCTGCATATTGGACATCGTGTGATGCCCTGGTGTTGGCGGTGCGGAACCAGCTTGAGCCAGCACGAGTTGGTCGACAGTTACCAGGAGCAGGTCGATCCCTCTGTCTACTTCAAATGCCCGATTGTGGAGCGTCCTGGGGAGAGTTTCCTTGTCTGGACAACCACCCCCTGGACTCTCACCAGTAACACTGCGTTAGCCGTGGCGCCTGAGATGGAATATGCGAAGGTCCGCGTGGGCAGCGAAGCTTTCTATGTCCTGGCCTCCAGGCTGCAGGCTGTGCTGGGGGAGTCGGTTGAAATACTGGGTACAGTCAAAGGAAGCTCCCTCCTCGGTCTTACGTATCGTGGCCCTTTTGAGGAACTCCCAACCCAGGCGAAGGCGAACCGCCGCACCGTTGCCTGGGAGATGATCTCCGCCGAGGAGGGTACGGGCATCGTCCACATTGCTCCCGGGTGCGGCGCCGAAGACTATGAGTTGAGCCAGTCTGAAAACCTCGCCGCCCTCGTTCCCCTTGATGACAACGGGTACTTTGTTGAGGGATTCGGGTGGCTTGAGGGCAAGCACGTACGGGAGAGCGCCGAGCCCATCCGCGAGGACTTATACAGGAAGGGGGTCCTCTTCAAATGGGAAGGCTACACTCACCGATACCCGACATGCTGGCGCTGCAAAACACCCCTCGTTTTTCGGCTTGTCGACGAGTGGTTCATCTGCTGTGACGAGATCCGCGAACCGATGAAGCGGGAGGCTGCCAAGGTTCACTGGATTCCGGAGTATGGCGGACGGCTGATGCAGAACTGGCTCGACAACATGGGCGACTGGTGCATTTCCCGTCGTCGATTTTGGGGGCTTCCCCTGCCCTTCTACAACTGCGCGTGTGGCGAGCGAACCGTAGTAGGCTCTCTTCAGGAGTTGCGCAAGCTTGCCGAGGATTCCAAGGCTGTGGACGATCTTCCGGAGCTACATCGTCCCTGGATTGATGCGATCAAGATTCGCTGCCCGAAGTGCGCGGAATCGGTGGAGCGATGCCCGGAAGTCGGAGATTGCTGGCTTGATGCGGGCATCGTCCCTTACTCGACTCTGAACTATCTCCCCGACCATCTGGGCGTGGAACGCGCCCGACGCTCGATTCGATCGGACGAACCTGGCGATGCGTGGGTAGAATCCTTCCCCGCCCAATGGATTACCGAGATGCGGGAACAGATCCGCCTGTGGTTCTACTCAATGCTTTTCATGAGCGTGACGCTCGAAGGGTGCGCCCCTTATAAGACCGTCCTGACTTACGAGGAGATGCGGGACGAGAGCGGTGAGGCCTTCAGCAAAACGCAGGGAAACGCGATCTGGTTTGATGAAGCTGCTGAGAAGATGGGCGCCGATCCGATGCGCTGGCTTTATGCCGGAGCACCGCTCAGTCTCGTCTTCCGGTTTGGATATGGTCCTGCCGAGGAAGTCAAACGGCGGCTGTTAACTCTCTGGAACGTTTATTCGTTCTTCATTCTTTACGCGAATGAAGACCACCCTCCGCTGTCTCTGCCGACCTCGGTCAACGGTGGTCCTATGCCTGACCTTCCTCTGACGCAAATGGATCGGTGGCTGCTCGCACGGCTGCACTCAATGATCCGAGATGCCACCACGGCTTACGAGAGTTTCGACTCAGCAACCGTCACCCGTCTGGTGGAGACCTTCGTTGAGGAATTGTCCACCTGGTACGTTCGGCGGAACAGGCGACGGTTTTGGAAAAGCGATAGCGACCTCGACAAACAAGCCGCCTATCAGACGCTCTATGAGGCGCTCACAGGTGTCGTTCGCGTGATCGCTCCGATTCTTCCCTTCACCTCGGAGGCAATGTACCAGAATCTGGTCAGATCGGTTCACCCTCAGGCTCCGGAAAGCGTACACCTGCTGCAATGGCACAAGGCTGATGAATTGCTTGTCGACCAGACGCTGCTCGACGAGATGGATGTTGTGTTGAAGGTTGTCACCATGGGACGCTCAGTGAGAACGGACGCAAGGCTTCAGGTCCGGCAGCCCTTGGCGAAGATTCTGGTCAAACCGAAGGACCAGAGCCAGACTGCAATGCTTCAAAAACTCCAGGACCAGATTCTTGAGGAGCTGAATGTGAAATCCTTGAGCGTTGTCAGCGACGCCCGGGAGCTGACCGAACATCGCATCAAGCCTAACTTCTCCAAGCTCGGCCCAAGGCTGGGGAAGCTGATGCCGCGAGTCAAGGCCGCCCTTGAGTCCGAAGATGCTTCCGTGCTTGCCTCCAGGATCCTTCGAGGTGAGTCCATCTCTCTTGACATAGAGGGAGAGACGATTGACCTCAGGCCGGAGGAAGTGGAAATCGAATCCATCCCACGGCCCGGATTGGCAGTCATGGAGGAAGGCGGATACATCGTAGCGCTTGACACGAGAATCACCAAAGAACTTGAATTGGAGGGAATGGCTCGGAACCTGATTCGACACATTCAAAACCTTCGGAAGGAGTCCGGGTTTCGGGTTGCCGACAGAATCGTCACGGAATACTGTTTCCCGGCTACGACCGGCACAGATGGAAAGTGGGATGAGGTTCTTCGCCATCACGGCGAGTATATCAAGCAGGAAACGCTTTCGGTGAGCCTGGAGCCAGCCACTGACTCCCGCGAGGGAGCGACCATCACGATTTCCGGTCAGCCCCTGCTGCTTCATCTCACGAAGGCCGCAGCGTAGCGCCCTGTTGCCTTGCGCGAAGCACTCTATCAAAACGGAAAGGATACGCGGCACATGGCAGCATTGAGAAGCCCGAAAACAACAATTGCGGCCGCAAAGAAGAAAGTCGGCATGACAAGCACGGACAGAACCTCCCAGGCGACCGCTAAACAGAGCAGTAGCCGCGAGCTGCAGCCCCGGTCGACTCCCCCAACCAGAAAAGAGGTGACCAAGGCAGGCAACGTCCCTGCCGCTGCGGAGAAACGACCGACAGCCAGCGCCGCACGTTCGAGGTCCAGCGGCATTAATCTGAAGAAGTTCCTGGCGTTTCTGGAGGAGGAGCAGAATCGCCTCCACTTCGAATTGGAGAGGATCCAGGCTCGCACCGCTCGGAACGAGAAGTTCCTGGCATCTACTGCCGGTACCTCGCAGTACGATGACCACATGGCCGACATCGCCTCAGAGGCCCAGGACCGGGAAATGGATATGGCCTCTCGTGACAACGCAGAGGACCTGCTGGAGCAGATCGCGGTCGCGTTCGAGAAGATCAAGAACGAGACCTACGGGCTGTGCGACGTCTGCGGGAAACCGATCAACAAAGCGCGTCTCGATGCTCTTCCCTATGCTGTTCTGTGCATCGATTGCCAGAGCCTCATCGAAGGCTAATGATCTCCGCATCCGACAAAATTCAGGATCCCCAGGACTCAGCCACGCTCTCACAATTGGACGGGCCCGCTGGAAAGAGTCCCTGCCGGCCGGTGCCGGCGATAGGAGAGGGTGTGCCTGCAACCCAAGAGGGAGTCGCACGATTCTGGCGCCGACAGTTCTATGTCACGGCAGGATTGGTTCTGATCCTGGACCAGTGGACGAAGTCAGCCATCCGCCACAGCTTTTCGGAAGGGCTGCCCAGAACGGTTATCCCCGGAATTCTCTCGTTAACGCACGTTCACAACACGGGAGCGGCCTTTGGGATCATGCCCGCGGGGACTGTCTTCTTCAGCGCCGTTTCCCTCGTGGTGTGTGTCGCTCTGGTCCTTTGGGGCAAGTCTCTGCTGAGCCAAGGCCCCTGGTTGCGGATTGCCCTGTCCCTTGAGTTGGGCGGGGCTTTGGGAAATCTTATCGACAGGCTGGTCAGAGGTCATGTCACCGACTTCCTCGACCTGGATACAACGATCAGGTTCCTGCGTGAGTATCCGGTATTCAACGTCGCCGACATCGCCCTCACAACGGGCGCCATCTGTATTGCAGTTCATCTACTGATTGACACGAGGAAGCACTGAGGACCTCTGTTGCCAGACGAGGGACGAGGACCTCATCTCGCCGCTTTCATCCCTCGTCAGCCCGTCCAAAGTCCTGTCAGCGAGAGGCAAAGCATGTGTCCCATCCTCTTTCGTATTCATGGCATCCCGATTCATACCTACGGGTTGTTGATCGTGGGCGGATTCGCCGTGGCCATGTGGTGGAGCGTCGGCGAATGCAAGAGGCGCGGTCTGCCACCGGAGACCGGTCTCGACTACGCCACCTGGGCCCTCATCTCCGGCATTCTCGGCGCTCGCCTTCTCTACGTTCTGCTCAACTGGTCGGAGTATTCGGAGGATCCTGTTTCGATCTTCCGTCTACCGCAGGGAGGTCTCAGCTTTCACGGTTCTGTTGCAGGAGGAATTCTGGCTATCTTCGTCTTCTGCCGGCGCCGCCAACTCAATTTCTGGAGGATGGCCGACATGCTTACTCCCTGTGTCATCCTGGGTTATCCCATCGCGCGGATGGGGTGTTTGTTTAACGGGTGCTGCTATGGTTCTCCCACGAGCCTTCCGTGGGGAATGCGCTTCCCAAACGTGATGAGCCCTGGGCAAATGACACCTCCGAGTCACCCGGCGCAGGTTTATTCCTCTATCTTGACCCTCTTCCTTTTCCTGCTTTTGCTCCGAATGGAATCCCTCTTCCATTACGACGGCCAGAAGTTCTGCTTTTATCTGATTTTCACTGCCCTTGACCGGTTTGTCATGGAGGTTTTTAGAAAGGGAGCCACGGCGCAAGTGCTGGTCGCCGGATTGACCGACGCGCAGGTAGCATCGATCCTCATGATCCTGACGGGCCTTCTTCTCTACCGTTTCTTCGAGCGAAACCGCTCCTCTCCGCCGCGAGCCCCTTCTCTCCAAAGCAAACCGGAGGGCAGATGTTGACCCGACACGAGGATCCCGTGGTGAATCGGGAACCTGCCCCCTCCGCCTTGGTCGTTGCTCACGATCAAGGCGGGTTACGCATTGACATACTTCTCAAGCAAGTGTTCCCTCAATACTCCCGGGCACAGATGCAGAAGTGGATCAAGGAGGGTTGTATCCTCGTAGACGGGCGACCTGTCAGAACCAGTCATGTCACGAGACCCGGGGAGAAGGTTGAAGTCAGATCGGCTGGAGAAGGGCCGACGAAGGAGGGAGGCGTCACTCGCGAAGGATCTCCAATCGCCCTCGAGGTTCTCTACGAGGATGATTCTCTGCTCGTTGTCAACAAACCCCGCGGATTGGTGGTCCATCCTGGCAGCGGGGTTGCCAGCGGAACGTTAGCGCAATCCCTGGTCGCTCGCGGCGGCCCTCTCTCTACGATCGGAGGATCTGAGCGTCCAGGCATCGTTCATCGTCTCGACAAAGAGACCTCGGGAGTTCTTCTCATCGCCAAGACCGATGAGGCCCACATCGCCCTAACGCTCCAGTTCAGGGAACGGACTCTCGAAAAGAGGTATCTCGCCTTGGTGAATGGCGTGCCGCGTCAAGCAACAGACCGAATCGAGACGGCCATCGGTCGTCACCCGGTTCACCGCAAGAAAATGTCGGTCAGTCCTGTGACAGGGAGAAAGTCGATCACTGAGTACTACCTCCGCGGAGCGTACGAGGAGTTTGCCTTCCTCGAAGTGTTGCTCCACACAGGCAGAACACACCAAATCCGTGTCCACCTGGCCCACGTCGGACACCCGGTTGTGGGCGATCCCGTCTATGGTGGGAGAAAACGCGCTCTGAATGTGGCGGCGGGGATGAAAAGCCCGGCACTGGTGCAGGCCCTGACAAAGCTGACGGGGCAAGCGTTGCACGCGCATTCGATTGTGGTCGGGCATCCTGTGACGGGAAGGCGGATGCGTTTCGAGGCGCCGTTGCCCTTCGACATTACTCACCTTGTGCAGATCCTGCGACAGCGACTGGAAGGCGAGGATCATGAGTAGCTTTTCGGTAACTGGCGTGAGTTCCCGCACTGCCGCCCGAGTTGGGCTTCTCCACCTGGCGCATGGAACCGTGGAGACCCCCAACTTCATGCCTGTCGGAACTCAGGGATCCGTAAAGGCGATTAGCTCCGAGGAGTTGGAGGAGATCGGCGCTGACATTATCTTGTCCAATGCGTATCACCTCTACTTGCGTCCGGGACACGACCTGATTGCCCGAGCGGGCGGACTACACCAGTTCATGCAATGGCACAGACCAATCCTCACGGACAGCGGAGGATACCAGATCTTCAGCCTGCCTGCCTTAGTGAAGATGACCGATGAGGGAGTCACCTTTCAATCCCACATCGACGGCTCCACCCATTTCCTGACCCCCGAGAAGGTCCTCGAAGTGCAGGAGGCGCTCGGGGTCGATATCGCGATGATGTTCGATCAACCCGTTGCCTACCCTGCGACGAAAGAGGCAACCAAGGTGGCGATGGACCGCACGTTGCTCTGGGCGGAACGACTCAAGGCCAAACGCTCCCTCGACACGCAACTGGTGTTCGGCATCGTTCAGGGAGGGTTCGACGCGGAGATGAGGATCGAGTCAACCGAACGCACCGTGGAGATCGGATTCGATGGTTACGCTCTGGGTGGTCTTAGCTTTGGTGAGCCAACCGAACTTACGGGGGAACTGACCGAGTTGATGACTCACCGGTTGCCGAAAGACCAACCGAGATACATGATGGGTGTCGGCCATCCAACCGACATCCTCGCCGCGGTCGCGCGCGGGGTCGATCTCTTCGATTGCGTTCTCCCCACCCGCCTGGGCCGCAACGGCTGCGCGTACACCACATACGGGCGGATCAATATGAAGAACGCCCAGTACGTCGCCGACTTTGGGCCGTTGGATCCGGATTGTTCCTGCAAGGTATGTCAAAAGCACTCTCGCGCCTACCTCCGTCACCTCTACAAATCGGGCGAGATCCTCGCCGCGCGCCTCGTCACCTATCACAACCTCCACTTCTACCTCAACCTGATGCGGCGGCTGCGGGAGGCGATAAGGAGAGACCAGTTTTCCGAGTTCAAGAGCGGGTTTGAGAGAAGTTACGACGAAGATTGAGGTAACAACATACCCGCCACCTCAGAAGGAGTTCCCCAAGCTGGACTTTTTCCATTCTGCACACCCGATTTTTCAAAATCGGGTTCCTGATACAAGTGGCTACAGGGACAACCGGTGCGCCTGACGCCCCACGCCCTGGTTTTCAAACCAGGGTTCCTGACACAGAGAGGCTGGTGAACGGAACTGCACGCGTTCTGAGCCTTGCCGTGTGAGCTACCCAATGATGGTTCATCGGGTGTCCGCCAGCCCTTCCGTGAGTGCGCCCGTAGCTGTCTGTTTGAGCTACCCGATGTTGAAACATCGGGAGTCTTTCTATTGAATGGCGATGTTCGCGAACGCGGTTCATAGAGTCGGCAGTGCGGAAAGGGGAGCCACCTGTCTCTGACCCTTGAGTGATCTGCAAAGGGATAAAGTCCAGCCAAGAGCGAGTCGAATAGGTCCGCAGGCGCACGGTCAGCATGGCCTGACCAGTGCAGCGGGAACTATGGAAGCGACCTTTCCCGCGAGCGTCGCAGCATCTCCAACTCCTGTCGCAGCGGCTGCCAGTATTC
>JACQGJ010000114.1 GCA_016199605.1 Armatimonadota bacterium
GAGGCTGAACTCGCTGAGGTTGAGAACACAACCCTCACCCTCACGCTCGCCCCAACTGAACGGTTGCGCTGCAACAGTGCTCCCCTCCGGCAGGACCTCCACCTCCATCCTCACCATAGGTAGCCTCTCAAAGAGACAAAGGATTGTAACGTTCCGTTTCAATAGGGAACGTTCTGAAATGCATTACTATGCGTTTGGGTTTGCATACTAATGCAAAAGGTAAATGCATACTGATGCACGGCACGTTTGCATACTAATGCAATTTGGAGCGCATAGTAATGCGTTTGGGAAGATAGCCCTGAGGCGCCGGTGGAATCTGATGGTGAGGTAGTTGCACTACCTCACCCCGGATTCCAGGAATTCAATTCCGCTGATCCGCCGTCGGCGAACTCTGCGAGTTCGAGTAGTCCAACTCCTCGACGATCGCTAAGGGCCTTGCACACAACGAAAACCCCCGTTGGAGTCCCCGTAGTCCGGGTAGTCGTGGTCCCGGTCCGAGCAACGGCAGTAGTCCCCGCGGGCGTAGTACCAGGACCCGCCCCGACAGACGCGATCCGCCCCGGACGACGGTCCTTTCGGGTTTCGCGCCGGCGCGCTCTTGTAGTAATCCTCATCATACCAGTCCGAGCACCACTCCCCTACGTTCCCGGCCATGTCCTCGCACCCGAAGGGACTGACGCCCTCATGAAACCGACCCACTCGCGTCGTCATCACCTTCTCCTGCCGCGGCTGCTTGAAGAGAACCTCCCACACCCACTGACTGATGGTTGTCAGGACGGTCCGCCGATGATACCACGCGTTGTTACACTTCTTGCGGTCCCATTCGTCTCCCCACGGGAACACCCTTTCCTGACCGCCGCACGCCGCGTACTCCCACTGCGCCTCCGTCGGCAGGTAACACCCCGCCCAATCCGCGTAAGCCTTCGCATCCTTCCAACTGACGTTCACCGCCGGATGTTTGTCCGGCTGCCTGCCCCACATCGGGTCGGGTGGCGCGGCGCGCCCCGTCGCCTTGCAGAACTTACGATACTGGAACGCGGTCACCTCGTACTGGTACATCCAGAACCCGTCCATACTCACCCGATGTTTGGGGGTCTCGTCCAGCATGAACTGCTTCTCGCTCTTGTCCCACCCATAGCGGACGATCTCCCGGTCAAGGTCGCTCTCGTCCTTGCCCATCATGAAATCACCGGCGGGGATCCACACCATCACTGCCCCGTCTTTGGGGTTCACCTTCGTCTTGATCTCACCCCCGGACCTCAGGGCGATCCACACCGCCAACACCGCCACCAAACCGGCCGCACAGAGACCGACACCATACAGCCATCTTCGCTGTACCGGCAGTCTCCTGACACGCCCCTCGTTAAACATCGGCATCACGAATCCTATCACCCGTACCCATGACTTCCCGTTGGAGGGAGTATACACGACCTCTGACCGCTGTTCAACATCAACTCACGCTGTGCGAATGACACGGCAATTCTGTGAGCTTGACGCCCGGCTTGAAGCGCAGGTACACTATGCGGCATGGCAAAGATTGAGGATTTGATCAGCGAGATACCGGACGCAAGGGACACGCGCACGTCACGCGGAGAAACGGAGAGCAGCACTCATGTTGACTGACACACACGACTCGACAGACACCTTCTTCTTCATCCCGCATACCCATTGGGAGGGGGCGGTGTTTAAGACCCGCGAGGCGTACCTCGAAATGGGTCTTCCCATCATATTGCGCGCGCTGAGGCTGCTCAAGGAGTATCCCAACTACCGCTTCACACTCGACCAGGTCTGCTATGTGAAGCCTTTCCTCGAACGCTACCCGGAAGAAGAGGCCTCCTTCCGTCAGTTCGTTGAGGAAGGCCGGCTGGCGATCGTCGGTGGCACGGATGTGATGTTAGATGTGAACATGCCGGGCGGCGAATCCTTTGTGCGACAGGTGCTTTACGGGAAGGGGTACTATCGCAAAGCGCTGGGTGTTGACGTGACGGTTGGCTGGCAATTAGATACGTTCGGGCATCATGCGCAGATGCCGCAGTTGCTGAAGCTGGCGGGTTACAAGTCGTTCTGGTTCTTCCGCGGCGTTGCCGATTGGGACGTTCCTTCAGAGTTCTTGTGGGAAGGCATCGATGGCTCGCAGATCCCCGCGTTCTGGCTGCCGCAGGGCTACGCCGTCACTTACGGCTCTCCGAAGTCTCTTCCCGAATTCACCGACTTCTTCCAACATCGCTTCGACTTGCTGGCTCCCTTCTCACGTGGACTTGGTCGTGCCGGGCCGGCGGGAGCTGACGTATGCGAACCCGAAGAGCATGTGCCTCCGCTGGTTGAGGAGTTCAACCGACAGCCGCACCCACCGTTCCATCTCCGCCTCTCCGTACCCGCCGATTTCGAGGAGTTGGTTGAGAAGCGCGAAGATAAGCCTGTCCTCAAGTGCGAGCTCAACCCGATCTTTCAGGGCACCTACAGCAGCCGGATCGAGCTCAAACAACGGACACGGGAGCTCGAAGGTCTGCTGACCACTGCTGAGAAGCTGGGGGTCCTCCTCAACTGTCTTGGATCGCCAACCGATGATGACGTTCTCTGGCGCGCCTGGGAGCCGATGCTGTTTAACCAGGCCCACGATCTGATGTCCGGCGTGATGACCGACCGCGTGTACGAAGACACGATCCAAGGCTACGACTTCTCCAAACGCATCGCCGAGGAAGAGGTCGAGACGAGGTTGCGCAGCTATGCTTCGATGATTGACACCCAGGGGGAGGGCATCGCGCTCGTGGCGTTCAACGCCCTGGGGTTTACCCGAACGGATCTTGCCATAGCGAACGTCGGCTTTGCCGACGGAGATGTGATGGGGGTGGAACTCATTGATCCTGACGGACAACCGGTTCCCGTCCAACTCCTGCGAGCCGAGCGATACGAAAATGGCGCTCTGCTGCGGGCCGAAATCGCGTTCATCGCGCATGACGTGCCTGCCATGGGGCACTGCGTCTACCGAGTGCTGCCCTCGAAGTCGGCGGAATCATGCGACGCAGTGCCCGCGGAAGGGGAGAACGGAACCGCTATCGAGAACGAACGCTACCGCATCGAGTTCGACGTTGCCTGTGGCGCCATCACTCGTCTGATCGTGAAGTTGGAGAACTGGGAGGTTCTGGGCGGCACCGGCTATGCCGAAGGCTCTCGATCCTTCGGAGTCGTGGCGCAGGAACAAGACCACGGCGATCTCTGGGAACCGTACCGACCGCTGGACGGGGGCAGCCGTATCGCGATGAAGGACGAGCACGGTGTGCCCCAACCCGGCCAAGCTATCTTCAGCAACGAGCAGACGGGCGAGCCGGGCTCGGTCACCACTGGTCCCGTTGTTTCGGAGTTCAAGGTTGCGCATCCCTTCGGCACCAATGGTCACTTCTCCACAACTGTCCGGCTCTATGCCGGTCTGCGCCGGATTGATATCCGCAGTCAACTGCTCAACAACGATGAGTTCGTGCGCTACCGGGCTCTGTTTCCTACTTCGATCGTTGACGGACAACGGACCGACGAGATACCCTTCGGGGCGATGCAGCGACCAACGGGGATTGAGTTCCCCGCGCAGAACTGGATTGACTACGGCGATGGCGACAAGGGACTCGCCTTGCTCAACCGCGGACTCCCTGGGAACAACGTCGCCGACGGAACGATGATGCTCTCGCTGTGCCGCAGCACGCGTATAGTCGCCTACGGTTTCGGCGGGGGTTACGAGCCGGGCATGTCGTCCGATTCGGGATTGGAGCTGGGGAAGGAGTTATCTTTTGACTACGCGTTACTCCCACACAAGGGCGATTGGCGCGAGGCTGGCGTCTACCGGGAGGGGCTGGAGTTCAACAATCCCCTGATCGCCTTCACCGCCGGTTCACACGCCGGTGTGCTGCCAGGGCGCTGGGGGTTCCTCGACATCACCCATCCCAACGTCGTGGTCTCAGCAATGAAGCCAGGCGAAGACGGTACGGCAGTGCTGCGGGTATACGAGGCGACGGGAGAAGCTGCCAGCGGCGCGGGGATCACCTTCTCGGCGCAAGTGATTTCTGCTGAAGAGGTGAACCTCATGGAAGACCCCGGCCGGCAGCTCCCGGTGTCGGGTAACTCACTGCAACTCGATCTTCAACCTTTCGAGATCAAAACAATCCGGCTATCGTGTGTTCAAGCCAGCGGAGAACAGGAGAAGCATTGATGGAATTCATCACACTTGAGAGCGCAACCGACAGGCTGAGTTTCGATGCCGCTACCGGGCGGCTCCTCGCATTGCGGCCGAACCATGCCCAGGAAGTGGAACTCCTCGCCTCGGCGCCGGAGCATCCCGTCTTCACGCTCCAGTATCTCACGGAAAACAGTGAGTACCGGCAAGTGGACTCGCATAGCGCGACAGAGGTGGATGTGAGTTGCGAGGCGAGCGGCGAAGGTCAGTTGCTGAGTATCGCTTGCTCCGGTGTGGGCGAGATGGACCTCGATGTCAAGCTGACGGTTCGCGCCTCGAAGCAGGAGCGGTTCAGCCGGTGGTCGTGCTCGGTCCGGAACGGCGCGGGAGTCCAGATCGTGGATGTGCAATTCCCGTATATCATTGTGCCGACCGAGGGCGCTGTAGTGCTGCCCGCGGGCCACGCAGGCCACCTTATTCACGGAGAAGCACTGAGGAATCTTCCTCCGGATGAGCCGCGGCGTTGGCAACTCATCCCGGAGAACGGGAACTCTCCTCATTATCCGGGGCGCGTGTTCGCCCAGTTCCTCGCCGCCTACAACGACCGAGCCGGTGTCTACCTTGCCTGTGAGGACACAGAGGGCAATGTGAAGCTTATCCATGCCGTGCGGCGCGAACCTGGCGTTCGGTTAGGCATCGCGCACGTGGGAGACTGGCCTGCGAAGGGCGAACGCGCCTTGGAGTACGAGGTCGTCCTCGGGAGCTTCACCGGAGACTGGTATGATGCGGCAGACCTCTATCGTGACTGGAGTCTGCAACAGAAGTGGGCGAC
>JACQGJ010000001.1 GCA_016199605.1 Armatimonadota bacterium
CATCCATCGTGGGCCTTAGCAGGAGGCCGCGCTGGTCCATCCCCCCATCTTTCCTGATGCCAGTCACGATCACCTGCAGAACTCCGTTACTCCACTCTCAGACTTGCCCCACAGTCAAACCGTACCTCATCTCCCACGCCATACTCGTAGATGGTCCAACGCCCGTTCACGCCGATGTTATCCCTCAGCTTCTGTGCCGGGACGTTGTCGTAGAGGGCCACATCGTTGATCCCCGCGATGTGCAGGTTGCCCCACGCCTGGTACGGGAAGCCCATGACGCCGTGGACCTTGTAGTGCACGCCCGATTTCCCGTTCTCCAGGTGCCCGCCGTTGTAGAAGCAGTCGCTGTAGTCGAACCGGTCGCCGATCTTCACCAACCCCGCGAAAGGCATGTTGACCTCCGGACCGTTCTTGATGAAGCCATCGTCAAAGTCAACAGCGATGCCCTCGCCGATGTTGCCGGAGGAATCGAGGGTCAGGAGCGCCCGCTGCTTGCCGGCCGGGACGGCTGCCACGACGGTGTAGCTACTCACCCGCTCACCGTGGTTGTCGATCGCGATGCGGCTGCCTTTCAGACCGACCAATGGCGGGAGCTTGCCCTCGACGGTGATGGCTCTCTTCTCTCGATCCACGGAGACTATCCTGACAGTCCCCGGCAGGTTTTGCTCCACGTGCAGCTTCCCGGCAGACAACGCGAACTCGCAGAGTTCGAGGCTTCCCGCCACGAGGCGAAGGAGAGTGACCTTCCCAGCGCGCTCTCGAATGAGGCCGAACTTGCCGGTCAGCGCGAACTCGCCGCACTTGAGCGAGGCGGTCTCCGAACCGTTGGCGAGGAGGATGTCGCGTCCTCCGGGGACAGTGACCTCCAGGGCGATGGGAGCGTAGTCGCTCTTCCCGACGGCCTGTGCCGGGAGCCGCTTGATGGTGCCGAGAAACCGCTGGCCCAGATACGGCTCCAGCACGGTCACGAACTGGGACCGGAGCGCAGGCGAATCGCCTGCATCACGCGGTGCGGGAAGGACACGGTGCGGAATTGCCCACTGCAAGACTTCCTTATCCGGCGCAATGGGCGCACCACCGCGCGCCGTGATCAGCTCTGTGTTGTCCATCGGCACGAAGTTCAGCCGCAGGTGCAGGTTATCATCGGTCTCGTAGGGGAAGTCCACGCTCGTCAACGACTGCATCGGCCCCCGCGCAACGTCTCGCAGATAGCAGTACGGGTCCCAGCGATCAGTTCCGTCTGCGTCCTTGTAGTGCTGGCCGTACTCCACGCTCTCACTTGCCAGAGTCCCTTTTGTCTGCTTGACGAGTTCGGCTCCTTCTACTGCTATCGGGTTCGGAGTGTAACCTCCGTGCCAGCTTTGCAGGTGGTCGCTGCCGCCGGTAACGCGGAAGATGTCCACCGCATACCAATGCTCCTGGTCAATGTCCACCAACGCGACCATGCGCCGGTAGTCGGTGACATTCGGCCCCTTCTCCCCACGCGGTTCGCGGACGCGGTAAGGCCGCTTGGAAGTCTCCATCACCTGCACGCCGTCTCCGCCGGGCGACCACGCCGTGATCGAGCCGATCACCGTGGAGCATGGCTTCTCGTCGCGATCCACGACGACCGTGTTGTGAGTGAACAGGCTCCACTCCCACGCGGGTGCGAAGTTCCACGACTGCGGGTAGCCGATGTTCGGGAGCAGGTCGCGACCAAAGCCGTGAAGCCCCAGCATCAGTGGGTCGTAATGCGCATGACCCCGCACACCACCGTAGAAGACAGTGGCATCCCGTTGGTCCTTTCCCTCGCCGCTGCGCAGGATGCCGAGACCGTAACCGTCGAGGAACTCCGAGGGACGGCCGCCGGGACCATACAACGGCTTGCGGCTCACGCCCGTGCCGCCGACATCGCCCACGCAGATGGTGAAGGGACCGTCCAGCGAGCGGATGGCCTTGCTGTAAACGCTGTTGTACGCGAGCAGCTTTTCGTTCTGGCTGATGTCTGGGTAGCGCTCCCAGTCCACCGCTTTCTCGGACAGCGTGCGCAGGCGGTTCACCGTTTCGGCGCAGCGCAGGAAGCCGGACCTTGCAGCGTTGTAGCTGGTAGACTCGTAGCTGGAGCCATCCTTGTAAAACTGGTTGCCGACCGTGACCAGTCGCCCACCACTGTAATACAACCACTCCAGGCAGTCCCTGCTGTTGGGCCTTTTGTCGCCGAAGTCGTTCATCATCAGCGCCAGCGTTGACATTGCTTCCTCGGCCCAGCCTGTGTTCGGCAGGATGCGGCCATCCAGCAGCGCCTGCAGCCCCGCGCGAAACAGACGGTCCTCGATGAACACCTTCACGTCCTCAACGGTCTTGATCTCCGGAACGTGCTTCTGTGCAAACGCCACCAACTCTGTATCGCCGTCAAGCGCCTCACAGATCTCGTCGTAGCACGTCGCGCTGGCGATGAGCGCCCCGCCCGACCACACCACGTCGGAGATCATCCCTGAGCCATGCTCATACCCGGGGAGGTACGTCCGGTCTTTGCGGTCCGTCGAGTTGGGGTACTCGAAGGCTTCCTTGAGCAGGCACGCGGCAGCTTTGTGCGCGTACCGCCGGTCACCGGTCGCCAGATACGCATGGCCGAAGGATTTGATGGCCGGCTGCAGCATCGTATTGTAGGCATAGTGGGCGTACAGCCCGATGAAGTAGAACTTCTGGCCTGCCCGGTCATACCCGCCGCCATCATCGGCGTACGGATCGGTTGCCATATCACCGGAAAGGAAGTCGTTGCTTGGGTAGGTCTCTCCGCCAATCGGACACTTGAGCTTGTACGGCATCGTCTCCACATCCACGATCCACGGGTAGTACGCCTCAACCTCATAGATCTTCTCGCCGTGGACCGGACAACCGGCCTTGGGAGTCCGGAAGTTGTCGTTGCCCACCGTGGTGCAGCGCATGATCTTCGTTGAGGGCATCGCCTGCCAGAACCAGTCGTCCGGCTTCTCCACCCACTTCTCAGCGGGGGCAGTGCCCACCGCGGCGCAGAATGGGCGAGTGTCCCCCTTCATGGCGAGGTTGACGAACCAACTGGCTCCCTTCAACTCGGCGATCTTCTCCGGCGTAAGCAGTGTACTTTGCGTTTTCACAGGCGCGTCTCCAAAGGCAGTGGTAGTGAAGGCGAGGGATAGAGCCATGACGATACCGATGGCAAGTTGGAACATGATCAACTCCTCAGGCGAATTCCCACTCGGTAGAAGTGATCGTATGGATGAGTTCATTTCCTTCAGTCCCCCGGTAACCTCCGATCGCTCAACCTGTCGCCAGCGATAGGGAACACATTTATAACATAGCGCCCACCATGAATCAACGGACGGAATGACGATGCGCTGCTCGCCGAGGAACCTTCATACACTTGCCTCGTGTGAGTGACTCGACTATAATCCCACCCAGCATGAAGCAAAGCGCCTTCAGGGACCTCTTCGGATCGACCCATTCCTGTATCCTCAAAGATCAGGAAATCCTCTTACCAAAGGCTAACCTGCTACGTGAGTTAACGGATCTAATGCGTCCGTTCTTTGAGCAGATCCGTGACCTGCGAAGTCAGAACCGGAGACTCCGTGCGGCTAATGAACTGCCGCGGCTGATGAGCGGGGAGATAGCAGTATGAGTCGTGAAGGATGTGAGTTTGACCAGAAATCCCTCCGCTACGTGTTAGACAAGCACCGAGACGCCGACGCGTTGGCGTGTGATTGCGTGGGGTTCGCCAACGCTGTGGGCGGCAGCATCGTGCTGGGGATGGAGGATGGCCAGAACGACCCGCCGCCGGGGCAACGTGTGCCGGAGGACTTACCGGACCGTCTCACCAAGCGGATAACACAGATCACAACCAACGTGGGTCTGGTGGCTCGCAGAGTCACCGCAGCCAACGGAGGAGAATACATCCATATTCAGGTCGTGCGGAACGAGCAAGGGATAGCCGCCACGACGGATGGCCGCTACTTTCTTCGCGTGGCGGACGAGACCCGACGTCTGATGCCAGATGACCTTGGGCGACTCCTGACTGAAAAGAACAACTTCGTCTGGGAGCTTCAAACTACTCAGCGCGTCCCACGAAACCGCTACGACCTCGAGAAGCTGAGAGGGTTTGTGGAGCATGTGCGAGCCTCGGACCGCGTTTCGCCTTTTGTGAGAAATAAGTCGGAGGAAGAACTGTTGGAGCACTACCTCTTCGTCATCGGGCGACATCTAACGAACCTGGGGATTCTCTGGATTGGACTGCGCGAGGATAGAGCGGCATTGTTGAATGCGCCGGTTCTTCAGTGCGTCAAATACGATGAGCGTGGTCAGAATGTGCGGAAACAGGTGTGGGCAGAGTACGAACTGACCCCGATGGAGCTGATGGAGGCCGTGTGGCGAGAAGTGCCGGACTGGCGGGAGAGCTACGAACTGCCGGACGGTCTGTTCCGCAAGTACGTGCCGCACTACGATGAGGTCGTAGTGCGAGAGCTTCTGGCCAACGCGTTGGTGCATCGGCCTTACACGCAGCGGGGCGACATCTTTCTGAACCTCTATCCCGACCGGCTGGAAGTTCATAACCCCGGCTTGTTGCCCATTGGTGTGACACCGAGGAATATCCTGCACACCTCCAGTAAGCGGAACCAGCATTTGGCGAAGGTGTTTTACGATCTGAAGCTCATGGAGGGTGAAGGCAGCGGTTTTGACCGGATGTATGAGGTCCTATTGAGCAGCGGCAGACCCGTTCCAGAGGTGAAGGAAGGCGACGACCGCGTGGTTGTCACGGTGCGGAAGCGAATCCTCAACCCGGCAATCGTGGACTTTGTGGCGAAGGCAGACGAAGCCTATCAACTCACGCAGAAAGAGCGCATCGCGCTGGGTCTGATTGCGCAACATGAATCGCTCACGGCAGTTCAGATGACTCGATTGCTGGAACTGAGGGATGCGACGGAACTCCACAATTGGCTGGGAAGGCTGCCGGAATTGGGGGCAGTGAAGTTCAAGGGTAGGACGAAGGGCAAAGAGTACTTTGTGGAACCTGAGCTTCTGCGGAAGCTGGAGTTCAAGGGAAAGACCACGTTGAGAGGGATTGAGAAACACCGATTGCGTGAGTTGGTTCTGAGGGACCTGGGGATCTATGGTGAAAGCCGAATCGGCCAGATCCGCGCACGGGTCGGGCCGGAGATCCCCCTGCCACATCTCCGCCGAGTGTTGCGGGAATTGACCATAGAAGGTGCAGTGCGCCCAGAAGGCGAACGAAAAGGAAGGCGGTATTTATTGACCAATAACCTCGAAAAAACACCGAGTGTTCAATAAACCTGGTCAATAAATCACCATTCCCCGCCGCAAAGCCTGATATCAAAGGGTTCGTCGCAAGCCAAATAACATTCAAATCCATCACAGAAGTTCATAAAACGAGAGATAAGGTCGATGAGCAAGTGCGGGAAAGGAGCAGAAATGCCAGACAGAGATGAGGATTTGAAGCTGGCAGACCGTGCTCTGGCACGCGCCGTCGGCGCTGCTCGCCAACTGTCCGAGCGAACCGGGACGCCTTTCTATGTTCTGAAGGACGGTCGTGTGGTTGACCTAAACCCCCAACCAGCGCGGGCGTATCTGCTGCGGGAAGGAAGGAAGCAAGCAAAACAATCTGAGTGAGAAGGCTCAAGGCAGGCTGACTTCCGATAGCGATGTGGAGCGTTACTGCCGGCCATCGCCACCGAAAATTCAGTTGCTCCCCACTCGCCACACGACTTTTCCTGTCTTGTCCATGAACACCACGTTGCCGGCAAACCCGATGGCGATGCCGTTCTCGAACTTCGAGACCTGCGAGTAGATCTCGGGAGTCACGAACTGACCGATCCGGTTGATGAAGCCGGCCTTTTGATTGGACAGGCTGGCCCCTGCCAATCCTTCGCTGAAGTCCTCCATCCACAGAAACCTCGGCTCGACGACAATCTTCCCTTGTTTGTCGATGGCACCCCATTTCCCTCCCTGCTTGATTCGGGCAAGCCCTTCGGAAAAAGGGCCCAAGTCCTCATACCGAGCAGGGATAACGAACGTGCCGGTCTTATCGATGAAACCTGACTGCTTCTGGTCGAGCGTGGCCGGCGCCAACCCTTCGTGGAAATCCAACGCGACCTTGAATTGCGCCGGGATGACGAGCTTCCCGGTCTTGTCGACATAACCCCAAAGTCCGTCCTGCCTTACACGCGCAAGACCCTCGCTGAACCCCCCTGCTTCCGGATAGGTTGCCGGGAAGACAGACTGCCCAGTCTTGTCGATGAACCCGATCTTGCCGTCCTTCTTCACCGCGGCGAGTCCTTCCTTGAACTCTCCCACCGCCTCGAATTGCTCCTCGATGACAAACTTACCGGTCTTGTCAATGAACCCGGCCTTCTTTCCCGTCACGCTGGCGCCGGCAAGCCCCTCTGAGAATACGCTGGCGTAGGCGAGTTCGACCGGAATCGCGACAGTTCCACTCTCGTCCACGTAACCGAATTTCTTGTCCTTCTCAACGGGCGCGAGACCTTCTGTGAAATTGCCGGCGCTGGAGAACTGCGGGGCGACCACAAACTTGTCCGTCACGTCGACGAATCCCCATGCCGACCGGAGTTGCGAGGGCCAGATGCGAGCCGCTCCCTTGGGAAGGTCAACCTTCTGTCCCGAACTGGACGGGACCAGGTTCTCCACAGTGGTCGCGGTCTTGCCCGTTGCGTCCTTCTTTAGCCGCCAGAGGTGAGGGAACTCGATCGTGTGCTGCTTTTGGAGTGTAATCGTATAGGAATGGCTCCGCAGGCGCGCGAACACCCCTGGGATTGTCTGATCTGCAGACAGGGAGGCCGCCGCGGGATCCGGCAATTTCTCGAACGCTGCCTCTGCCGCCGGGTCTTCAGCAATGATGAGAAGCTCCGGCACCGCGTCGACCAACCTTACCGACTCCGAACGTAGCTCCCTCCACTTCACGTCACCAGTGAAAAGCGCATAGGCGCCTTCGATGGGCATGACAACCTCATACCCCGGGAGGGCCCGCGCCACAGCCACGGACTCTTTCTCCGTGGCGCAAATCGTGATGAGGTCATCGGCCCTGGTCACGCGTTCTACTTTTCCGTATGCAATAAATGACCGCTCACGCTTCCTCGCTGCCGCGGCGGCGGCGTTGCTTTCCTCGCGCCACACGTAATCTCCCCGCTTGTTGATGTAGCCGTCCCGATCTGCCTCTGTCACTCTCGCCAAGCCGTCGGAAAAAGCGCCCACCGAAGTGAATTGGCAGGGGATGATTTCCTTGCCGGTCGTGTCCACAAATCCCCACAGCTTGCCGCCATCGGCGGATTTGGTCGCCACGGCGGCCAGACCGCTGGAAAAGCGGTCAGCGGATTGCAAGCTGGGCTCCACCAGCCATGTTCCGTCTTTGCGGAGGAATCCCATTTTCTTGTCACGCTCAACCAGTGCCACTCCCTCTTTGACATCCCACGCCGTGTCAAACTGTGGCTGGATGATGAGATTCCCCTTGCTGTCACAGTAGCCGAGCTTCCCGTTGACCTTGACTCGTGCAAGTCCTTCGAAGAAGTTGTAGGCGAAATCGAATTGCGCCGGTATGACCCAGTTGCCGGACTTGTTTATGAACCCGTATTTCCCTTGCAGCTTCACAGATGCAACACCCTCTGAAAATGAGTAGGCATCTTCAAACTGAAGGGGAATGACGACCTTTCCAGCGGTGTCCACGTAGCCCCATTTCCCCTCGGATTTCACTGCGGCCAGACCTTCTGACAATGAATAGGCCTCCTGGAACTGCAGGGGAACAACCGGCTTTCCCACGGTGTCCACAAGGCCCCACTTACCGTCAGACTGAACCGTCGCGAGTCCCTCCGAGTAAGGCCGGCAGTCGGAGAACTTCGGCTCAACGATCCACTTTCCCTTGCGATCGAAGATCCCATACAGCTTGTCCACCTTGGCGAACGCCCGACCGCTTTTGAACTCTGTCATGGAGTCGAAGTGCACGGGAATCGCGACCTTCCCCGAGCTGTCGCAATACCCGCGCTTTGATCCCAGCTTCACCACAGCCATCCCGTCACACCACGGCCCCACGTCGGTGAAGTATGGCTGAAGTACCCATCTGCCGGAGCGGTCAATCAGTCCGACGCGGCCGACACGCCGGGCTGGCAGTAGTCGCTGACTCGAGCCCTGCTTTTCCGGAGCCGAGCAGACCGTTTCACTCAAGACAACCAACGTCACGCCGCACAACCATAAACGATGTAACCGCAAAAAGAATCCTCCTCCGTACTCAAATACGAGGCGTATTGTGACACAACGGTTCCGCACCTTCAAGAAAGGGACGCCAACGGACACCCTGATTGCAGAAAGCCTGTGGGCATTCTCTGCCCGTGATCCAGATCCGTGCCTTCGGGAAGCAGTCCCAGCGACTTGGGAGCAAACCAATCGTCAGGGCTACCCTCCTCGATCATCGGAACCAGCGCCTTCCCCTGACTTACAGGGAACTGGTTGATCCTCCGTCGTGCAGGAAGCTGGTCTCTGCCTGCTCAAGACAACATGAACTCCAAGTCCCGGGTGCCACTTGGGCTGGGCGAAGCGATAGGTTCTCTTCATCATTCAACTCGCCTCTAAGCTTGAAGTCCCGCGTGCCCAATAGAAGAGCATCAGTTCAGCGGACGTTCACACCCGCCACGAAGTCGCCTTTGCTGTTGGGTTCGGGATAGTATCGTTGTCGTCCCTTCTTGGCGGGATCGAAGATCGGTTTCCCTCTGTCGTCCTTCCCATCCGGACCGACGCTGTAGAGAAGGTATCTCCCTCCTGTGCGCCGGTACCGCAGTTCATGCCGCGGGTAGAATGGATCACGTGGCACATGTTGCAGATACGACGGAACCAGTTCCTTCAGTCGGTTTGGATAGGCGCCATGCTCCAGACGGTATCCGTGCAGGGCGAGGGTCACGGCGAGACCGGCAGAAATGGCCTCGTTGGTCGCGGCATGACTCGCTACGCTTTCGTAAAAGTCAGTGCCCAGTCCCCACCATGTGGGTATCTTCTCCATCAGCTTCAGAAAAGGACTGTCAGCCTTGCGCCTGCGAATAGCATAGGGCTCCTTGTCGGTCGAGATCCAGCGTTTCGTACAATCCGTTTCGTGCCTGTCAACGAGCCAGATCATCACGCGTTCGTGCCATGCATTCTCTTTCAACACTTCTCGATAGATTGCGCGAGACACGCATCGGTCTTCCAGCAAGGCTTGAGAATGGGGAACTCGACCGGCAATGATCTTCTCTAAGCGATGCGTTGCGCCTTGTGCCTCTACGGCGCTCAAGTGGTTGAGGCATCCCCAGATTGGCTGACGGCCCAGTGACTCAATGGCCCAACCCACCATTGCTGGACTGAGCGCCCCTCCACGGGGCAGGTCGACACCCAACTCGATGATGTCCAGGTAGCGGTCGACTGCATCCCTCCACTGTCCCCTTGCCGCCATCTGCTCCCCTTGCGCTTCCAGTCTGCGGCCAAGCTCGCGGAGCATG
>JACQGJ010000084.1 GCA_016199605.1 Armatimonadota bacterium
CGCCAAATGAGAATTGAACCGCGAAGCCGCAAAGGCCGCAAAGAAGGACCCTTCGCGTGCTTTGCGTCTTCGCGGTCCAAAGCATCTATGTTCAGTTGAACGTTGGGGGTTGAAAGTTGAAGGTTTCATGTTGAGCGACGAGAGTTGCACCTCAATGGTCGTTCTCCACTCAGTCAGGAGGAAGTTCTCATGAAGGCCGTTATCTTAGCAGGTGGTAAAGGCGCGCGGCTGGAGCCGTATACGAAGATACTCCCAAAGCCCCTGATGCCGATAGGGGACATGCCAATCCTGGAAATACTGCTCCGCCAGATGCGACGAGCTGGAGTGAAAGAGGTATTCCTCACAGTCGGGCATTTGAGCGAGCTGCTGCGAGCCTTTTTCCAGGATGGACAAAAGTTCGGTCTCAAGATCCACTACAGCTATGAAGAAACACCTCTCGGCACGGCGGGGCCGCTATCCCTTTTGGACGGGCTGGAGGATACTTTTCTGGTCGCTAACGGAGACGTCCTCACCACCCTCAATCTAAGATCGTTGGTTGACGCACACCGCGAATCGGGGGCAGCGATCACGATTGCCACCCACACGCGTGATGTTCGCGTAGACCTGGGAGTGATCCAGTTCAACGGATCGACTTCAGTGGTCGGGTACATCGAAAAGCCCAGCTACCATTTCAATGTGAGCATGGGAATATATGTCTTCGAGCCGCGCGTGATCGAGTACATCGACCACAATCAGTATCTCGATTTTCCCGATTTGATTCTGCGATTAATCAAAGGCGGAGAACGGGTGAGGGGCTTCCCCTTCGATGGGTACTGGCAGGACCTGGGCCGCCCGGATGATTATGAACAGGCCGTAAATGATTTCGAGACGCTTCGACCGCAGATCCTGGGAGAAGAGTGAGAAGAGGGTACGCACCGCAGAGGGCTTATGACCGCAAAGCACGCGAAGGACGCGGAGATGGATCAAAAACGTTCAACGTCCAACGTCCAACGTTCAACTTTCAGCGTCCAATGATAATAGGGTTGAAGGGGTGAGAAGATGACAGAGCGACGCCAGGGATTCCAATCCTGAACATTCAACGTTCAAGGGGTTGAAGGTTGATTGTTGAGAGTTGAATGTTGAACGTTGATTGTTGAGCGTTGAGCGTTGGAAGCTGGAAGTTGAAGGTCCTCCCGCAAACACTTCGCGTGCTTCGCGGTTGAGGGCATTTTTGGGGGAAACATGAATGGACTGGCGAGTTCCTTTATCGGACATTGACTACGGCCCGGAGGAAGAAGAGGCTGTTCTAAAGGTTCTCCGGAGTAAGTGGCTCACGATGGGGTCAGTCACTCAACAATTCGAGAACCAGTTCGCCGATCTGGTCGGAACCAAACACGCCATCGCTGTCTCCAATGGCACGCAGGCCTTGCACCTGGCCTGTGTAGCTTTAGGGGTCGGTCCTGGCGATGAGGTGATCGTGCCTTCCCTCACCTTTGTCGCCACCGCCAACGCGGCGCTGTACACGGGCGCCGAAGTGCGATTCGCGGAAGTCGTCAGCTCGCAGGACCTGACCATCTCCCCCCGGTCCATTGAAGAACAGATCACAACCAGGACGAAGGCCCTTATCGTCGTTCATTACGGAGGACATCCCTGCCAGATGGGAACCATCATGGATATCGCCTCCCGGCGTGGGTTGGCGGTCATTGAGGATGCAGCGCATGCTCCGGGCGCCTCACTCAATGGCAAGCCCTTGGGGTCCCATGGTGATGTCGGGTGCTTCAGTTTCTTTTCAAACAAGAATCTTTGCACTGGCGAAGGCGGGATGGTGGTCACCGACAGGGAGGATCTTGCCGAAAAGGCCAGGCTGTGCCGTTCCCACGGCATGACCAGCCTGACCTGGGACCGACACAAAGGGCATGCGTATAGCTATGATGTAGCGGCTCTCGGCTACAACTATCGCATTGATGAAATGCGGTCAGCTTTGGGCTTGGCCCAACTGCGCAAACTCGCCGGTAGCAACGCTCGGCGAAAGGCGATCACCGAAACTTACCGGGAGAGATTGGAGGACACCGACCTGGAAATCCCCTTCAACCCGCCCGTCGGTGAGCCAGCTTACCATATTTTCCCCGTCCTCCTTCCCAGGGGCGCTGACCGCAGGCAGTTCATCGACCGGATGCGCGCTTCAGGTGTCCAGACGAGCATCCACTACCCACCAATCCATCAGTTCGAGTACCACGGGGCACGGTATACAGGCGTGTCGCTTCCAACGACAGAGGATGTAGCCGCGCGCGAGGTGACCCTGCCCCTGTATCCGACGATGAGTGAGGCTGATGTGGAGACTGTGGTCTCTGCCGTCTTGGGCGCCTTGTAGGAATCGTGGCACAGGGCATGGGGCGGGACTCGTCGCGCAGTGAAGAACTTCGAAAACGCAAGACGTAGACTACAGGTTCCCAGCGCGCTTTGCTCTGCACCCCGTGCTCTGCGCTCTGTTGTCCTGTGGTCCTCTCTGATTCTCGTACCGCTCGGCTGGCTGTATGCGCCAGTGGTTCGGTGGTGGGTCGTGCATTGTCTGGACCCGGACAATTCATACCAACATGCCTTTGTAGTTCCGCTGATATCCGGGTATCTCATCTGGCGAAACCGCAGCGATTGGAGACGAGAGGTTGGCGGCCAAACATCGATCGGCCTTATCCTGGTCTTGATCGGTCTCCTGACAGCCCTCGCCGGCGCTTTCCTGCAGGCGTTCTTCATCCGCGCGCTTTCTGTGCCCATCGTTGTACTCGGGTTGTGTTGGTGGGGGTTGGGCCACAGGTTTGTCCGGCGCTACTGGTTTCCGATGGTTTTCCTGTTCTTTGCTGTCCCGCTCGGGCCTGTCCTTGAACCGCGTGTGACCTTGCCTCTCCAAGTGCTGGCCACGCGTCTGAGTAGCGCCAGCCTGGGTTTGCTGGGGGTTCCCTCGCATACACAAGGAGTGACCCTGATCCTGCCCCACTTCACCCTGACTATTGAGGAAGCCTGCAGTGGTATGAGGTCAGTCGTCGCCGTGTGCATGTTGACCGCACTGATGGCATACTTCAGCCTGGGATCGAGTCGTACCAAGATAGCTGTTTTCCTAATGTCGCCAGTGTTGGCCCTCTTGAGCAACATGGCGCGCATCATTGCAGTGGGTTTGTTTGGCGAGGCCTTCGGGGCGAAAAGGGGAATGGACTTCTTCCACAATGTGTCCGGTTTCTTATTGTTTGGAGTCCTGGTAGGGCTTGTGATGGGAGTGGCGAAACTGTTCGGTCTGACCGTTCAGTCAGGCTGGGAGACCGATACTGCCGGGAAGCCACAGTTACCGGAGTCGATACACACCTCATCGCAGAAGCAGAGCACTATCTCGGGGCCTATCCGAAAAGTCGCGGGTGGATTAACATCCACCCCTACGCCGGCCCGAAACCTGCGAACGAACGTACGGGTGGATGCTAATCCACCCGTTCTGCAAACTGGAGGGGAGGAATTCGCGCAAGGGCGATTGGCGCCCTGCCAGGCTCCAATCTCTTCTCCGCGTCACCAACACCTTGGTTCATTGCTGTTTGTGGGCGCTCTGCTTTGGCCAACCGCTCTGATCTCAAGTGCGATCTCGGCTCCCGCTCATCTCTCTGTAGACAGTCTAATCGGGACCGTGCCCGACAAGGTTCTTGCTTGGAAAGCGCTTCCTGAAGACCATATCGTTCGTAAGGACGATGGGGAGACCGAATGCGCTCAAATTACCAGGAACTACGCCAGACACAATCGCAGGTTGCAGGTGACCATAGGGGTTTCCAACAGTTGGCGAGCACATAGCAGGTATCTGGAGTGCGCGGCTGTCAGGGGTGAGATGCAATTGCTATCCTCTACCGTGCTCGCCTGCGATAGCACTCAATCCGGGATTTCCGATCTGGGCGTTCTATGGTTTCAGGACTCCCGGGGAAATGTCATAACCAGAGCAAATGTATACCTGACACGGGGTCATGGAACGGGACAACTTTGGAGAGCCATCCTCCATCACTCTTTAGGTCGTCTCACGGGGAAGCCTCTCTTTATGCAGGTGACGGTGTTTGACATAAGCCGAGGAGTGCCATCCACGAAGAGGACGGACGACACGGTGGCGTTTACGGAGGAGTTGTGTGGTCAATTGTTGAGTGAGCCTAGGGCGTGGGGCAGAGAGCACAGCGCAAGGGGGGGAAATCGGCCTTCGCGAGTATAACCATGCTGACACTGGAAGAACGAGTTGACACGATAGAAGTGTGCGGCATCAAATTGGATAACGCACACCCTCTGGGCCGTGGTCTGGGCGTATGTAAGATTTGTGATAGTCAGCCCCACTGCCCCTGCGATGGGGGTAAAGGGTGGCGGCAGTGCCATTGCGGGCCCCTGCCCGCTGCGACGACAGCCAGCAGGGGCTGGCAGACCGGGAGGCTGGAGACACGCCAACCCCCATCGCAGGGGCAATGGGGCTGATTACTACCAGGGATCACAAATCTTACTTCCACCCCCGTGGTCTTGCATTGTAGCGGCGACGCTGGGATAATGTGGCACGACAAAGGGAGCGGTAATGGAGACGCTTGGTGATGAAATCATGTCTTTCAGCGTGAGTGATTTTTCAGATCTGGTCCGCCTTCTGGAAGAGCAACCGGGCTGGCGCGCCGAGTTGCGTCGTCTGGTTCTAACGGAGGAGATCCTGACTTTGCCAGACTTGGTGCGCTCGCTGGGCGAGGCCCAACGGCGAACCGAAGCGCGGGTGGGAGAACTTGCCGAAGCCCAAGCCCGAACCGAGGCGCGCATGGAGGCGCTGGCGGAGGCGCTGACTACCTTGACGCAGCGGGTAGACTCGGTGGTCGAACAGATTGGGGAACTGGGTCGGCGATTGGATCAACTCACCCAGCGCATGGAGGTGCTGACGGAGGTACAGCAGAAGATGGCTGTGGACATCGGCACA
>JACQGJ010000096.1 GCA_016199605.1 Armatimonadota bacterium
GTGTGCATTTTCTATTCTGATGTCGCCAACCTCGCAGCCACGGGTAGGGAACGGTCGCCGTGCCGTTCCTGTCACGGTAGGAACGAAACGTATCGCCCGGCAGGAACGGCACGTCTCGCCCAGCGGGGCGAGCAGCGACCGTTCCCTACCCTTGGCTACGAGGTTGGCGACATCAGAATAGAAAATGCTCACGTAAACGCGGCAGTCTCCCACCCGTAGTCGGAACTGGCTAACCGCCGGCTGTGTAAGCTCCCTGATTCGAGTGCCCTGCTCCTTCATGGGTTCCCAAGTCAGATACTTCTCTGCCTCGTCCAGAATCATGGTCTGATCATGCTTCCGAAGTCGCCGCAGTTCTATCTTCGCATGGGGATCAATGGGAATCTGGTAAGGCATGTTCCATTAATTCCTGACACCTCGACCTGCCTACTTCACTTCCTCCACGCCGACTGTCATGAGGAGTCCAGGCACTCGACGAGGATGAAGTGCAGGTATCTCTCAAGGTTGACAAGAGTACCGCATCTTCTTGATGCCGTGGTCCAGCATGGCGCTCCGCCTCAGCAGCAGAGCCGCCGTCCGAGCGGCTTCCTTGCCAAAAAGTGGTTTTGGTTGATAGTTGTTTCTGAGTATGCCGTTCCTGTTCCTTACACTACTTGACGATATGCGGCAGGGAACGATTGAAGCGTCAGGAACGCTGGTTCTCGCCCTACCGATGGGAAACCTCAGTCTGAACACGAGGGTCTCAGGATATCTCGCGAGAGAGTTTCCCCCAAACGCAAAGTTGCCAAGACTATATGCGATATACCTGCCCTTGTACCGCTCCATGCCTTGTAGGACATGCGGATGATGCCCTACTACCGCATCTGCTCCGGCGTCCACAAACTTCCTGCCGGTATCCTGCTGCCACCTTGTCGGGACGGCGTCAAGCTCACTGCCCCAGTGCATTACCACGACAACTATACTGCCGGGTTTCCTGTATTTTCTGATCTGACGGAGGACTCTTTCGGCAACACCGCGGGTCACGGGAGTGTTCTCGCCGACTACTGAACAGTCACCGATAAAGACCGTTTCAGTGCCTTTCAGTGTAGCAACACAGGGAGTGTTCTGGTAGAACACTCTGACGTGCTCATCCCGCAAGTTTGTGACTGTGTCCTTGAAACCCCTGTCAAGGTAGTCGTATGAATGATTGTTGGACAGGCCTGCCGCTTCCACCGAAGCTGCGGGGAAGATCGTGGCATATTCGGGAGCTCCCTTGAACTTCCACTGCTTGTCGGCTGTTTTGACGGCTTCGGTCAGGGTGCCTTCGTAGTTGACGATCGTCAGATCATCGTTGAGAAACCAGGGCCTCATGTAAGCAAAGGGATAGTCCGGCCGACCGGACTTCCTGTATGCCGACGGAAACCGTATCGCACTGTTGTCCCCATTTACTGTTCCGAAGGAGCAGTCGCCAGCGAAGGAAAGCACTATCTCGCTGGGCTTCCTTCGGCTTCTTTCATGGCAGGCTGCGACGGCACGGTAGATGGCATCTTCCGGAAAACCGGGGAACTCGGCGGTGAACGCCGCTGGAACCCCAGCGTTCGCCTCCTTTCTGCTACTTTTCAGGCAGGAGATAACACCTTTCAGTGCTTCAGATAGCGCCCTTGCGAAGGCCTGAGAGCTGCCACCAAGCTGCCGGATGAGGTTGCGTGTTTGTGATATGGCCTTATCGGAAGCACCAGTCTCGCAGATAGCGTCCAAGCACTGCAACGCTTTGTCGGCACACATCGTCCGGTTGAGGACACTGGAGGCGTTCTTCATCCCGGCTACGTCTGCCGATGTTGGTTTCTCCGACGATTGGGCGATGTGCTTTCCCAAAGCCTGACCGGTGGATGTCGGAACCCGCAACAACCTACTAACGAGGACTGCCGACAAGACGATCAACATCAGGAGTACGGCAACAACACCCAATTGCTCTTTCAGTGTTTTCATGGCGGGGTTTGGCCTCACCTGTCTTGTGTACAATCTTGGCTTGTGGTCTGGTGAATCTCTTCCTCATTGCTCAACCTGTCTGCCGAATCTCCCGTTCCGGCCCATCGCTTACTTGGGGAGCTCTTCAACTCTAACCCCATCAAACCATGCCGGACCGCGGGACTGGTTGACACAGGAGACGACCATGTATCCGTGTTTGGGGCCCGTGGTGAACTCCCCTTGCAGGTGCTCCCATTCGCCCACCTTCGTCGGTGACAGGCTCCGGTAGTCAAATCCGGCGAACTGCACCATGACCGGTCCCTCCGCGCTGGCTTTCTTGATCCATGTGCTGAAACGATACTTTGTGTTTGGTTTCACCGCACCGTCCACACTGTATGCTCGGACGAAGCCCTTCGGGTTGTCGCTCTCGTCCACCCTCAGACAATACTTGCCGGAGGGAGCACCGGCTTCGAGCCGGATACGGTCGGGGTCCCACTCATCCATCAGCTTCCGTCCCATCCACCAGTCGGGACGCATATCACCTGCGCCGTCCATCTCGAAGTCGCCGTTGGGGACGATGGGCATCACTGCGCGGACGAGGTCCCACTTCGCGAGCGGGGTGGTTATCTTAGCATTCATCTCGGAAACCTGCGTGAGTTTGTCCTGACCCCCAACGGTGACAGGAATCTGCGCTTCACCCTTCGCCGGTAATGCGAAGGATGACTGGGCCGTGGCCTTCAATGGTGCGGGGGCGGAAACGGTCACGGTTCCCTCCGTCGGTTTGCTCGTAAGATTTCTGACGAGCAGGTGATACGTTCCGGGGTCGCCGCGGAACTCGGCAATCACCGGTTCCGTGACCGCGACCATCTTATACGCGGCGAAGGTCCCGCCGCTTGTGGTAACCTCGACGTGCACGTCGTATCTGCCGAGCCTGGTTCCCTGCGGCACGCGCACCAGCAGCGACACTTCCCGCACTCCGCCCGAGGTGATCGCTCCTACCTTCTGCGAGGACACCGGCCAACCCTTCGGCGGGCGCAACGTAACTGTGGCAGCAGACGGTTCGGGGTCAAGGTTCGTGAGGGTGAGTTTGAAGTTGCCTGCCTCGCCTCCGGTCAATGTCTGATCGCAGGTCCATTGCACGACCGGGGCGACGCGGTTGACGAGAACGATACTCGCCATCTCAGTCTTCGGGAGGTTGAAACGATAGGTGTCGCCTTGCTGCTGCCCGCTGATTCTCTCCAGCCTGCCATCCAGAGTGAAGGCATACGTGGCACGCACCGGTCCGAACTCTTTCGTTGAGATTGTGAGAGTCGCGGTGTCGTCCAGAGGAGTGTTGATGAGATTGATGATCGCCGCGCGTTGAGGTCCCTCCTTGAACAGGAACCACCTGCCGATCATGCCGCGGTAGGGAGCGTTATCCGAACCATAGGGCTGGTCTTTGGGCGACTCGGGCGCAACCACTTCGCCTTTGGCGTTTCTGATCGTGAGTCCGACCGTGTCGCGAAACTCGGCGCGGTACAGCAGGCTCTTCACGCGTCGCCGAAGCGCCAGCAACTGCGACCGCCACGGCTCCGGCCCGATCAATCCCTCGAACCGTCCACCGACCTGCCAGATGAACCGTTCACGTTCGTGGCCGCCGAACGACTCGGATAGGCCGCCGTTCCATCCGCCATCAATGAACATCTGCTGTGGGTTGCAGTAGGCGTAGAACTCGAGGCGGTTCACGACGCCGGA
>JACQGJ010000099.1 GCA_016199605.1 Armatimonadota bacterium
CCAAGCGCCCGCGGTTGTCAATTCCCAGTCATCGAAGTGCGGCTGAATCGACAGGAGTCTCATGGAGCGACCAGGTCGATCCGGATCTCCACCATCGGTTCAGCCGGTCTGCTTTCTACCGGGAAAGAA
Source organism: Armatimonadota bacterium (assembly GCA_016199605.1). GTDB lineage: Bacteria > Armatimonadota > Abditibacteriia > CG2-30-59-28 > CG2-30-59-28 > JACQGJ01. Next base: position 130 of record JACQGJ010000099.1, read on the forward strand.
GGAGGAGCGTAGCCCAGCGACTTCATCTCGATTGGCCCTTGTCGGCCCAACTCCTTGATAAGCCCGTCCATTTTCTTCTGCTGAAGGGACACGACCAGGCTGCGGGGGGACTTTCGTTTCAAGGAGACGGGCTTAAAGTCCCTCAACGTCTTCTCGACCTTCGTCGCCTGACTGGTGTTCAGGACCAGGTGCGCCACCATAATGGTGGTGCCTACTGCCATTGACTTCGGGGTGGTGATTCGGTGAAAGACCAGGTTGGCGCACAAGACGGTCAACCCGCCAGCCGCAAAGGCGAAGGCTGGCGCCCACCGGGTGAATCGGCGCTCGGGTCGATACACACGGGATCTCTCCCGCCGGGAGGACTGAATCTCGGAGGCAATCTTCGCCATCACTTTCGTCTTGAAATCTTTGGGCGGGGCCACCGTCTCGGTCTCCTGGAGGGTATCAGTCAGTTCTCTCATGATTCTCAGCGCCCTTTCACATTCGGGACAGGATTTCAGGTGCCGGGACACGCGGCGATTGGCAAGCCATCCCAACTCCCTATCCACCAAAGCCTTCAGGTCGGCCTGGACATAGTCGCATTTCAAAGTCCCCTCACCTCCGTGGCGGGATTCATCTCAGCAAGGTGCGGCGACAGTGATTCACGTAGCTTCACGAAGGCCGCGTTCAGCCGGGACTTGACCGTGCCCTCAGGCAACCGAAGCATCTTCGCGACCTCTCTGTAGGTGTAGCCCTGCAACTCGTGCAGCACGATGACCTGGCGGTAGATCTCCGGTAACTGGTTGACGCACCTCCCCACTCGATCTTTCAGATCGTTACGCTCCACCAGAGCCTCTGTGCTCTCTTCGGGTCCCTCAAAAACGGGGAGCATGTCGTCAAGGGAGATATTTTCCGGTCCACGCTTCTTCCGGCGATGCTCAAGGCATACGTTGGTCGCAATCCGGTGAATCCAGGTGGAGAGTCTCGCATCATGTCGAAACCGGGGCAGGGCCCGCCAGATCTCGACGAACGCCTCCTGCGCCACGTCCTCGATATCCTCGCGATGGGGGATCATACGGTAGACGATGCTATAGACCCGGCGGTCGTATTCATCGAGCAGGATCCGGAAGGCCTCCGGATCCTGCTTCTGGAGTTGTTGAATGAAGGTAGGATCGTCGGTTTGCATGGGAAGTACCTCTTGATCCGGTCCCAATCTCAAAGTTCAATACCCTTAGTTGAGGCAAACGCCGAAAGGGTTCGCGAACAAGGCGGCGCAACTTAATCTTTGCCGTAAAACCAATCGGTCCCGATCCGAGCGACGTGCAAACCGTCCCGCGCGTGGTAGCCCATGAGGACCAGGTTGTCGCCCAGAAATTCCACGCACTGGTAGCCGAAGTCGTCCTCGGGGTCGTGGCGGACCTTGCGGAAGTGCTCGAAGGTCTTGCCCTCGTCTTTCGATATTGCTGAGGACAGGGTACACCGCCAGTTGATTTTCGGGTCGTTCTTGTCCTGCGACTTCCCACTGATCCAGATGAACAACAAGTCTCCGGTAGACGGGAGGCGGCGAACGGTGGGCAGCCCCGCGTAGGGCATCTCCAGTTCCTTCATCTCTTCGCCTTTGGACCACGTAACGCAGCCGTCGCTCGAATAAGCGCGGACCGGATGACCGCTATAGGTCCGAGCGAACATCATGACTCGTCCATCCTTCAACTCTACCGCGTCGGCTTCCTGGACTTCCATCGGATACAGGTCCACGGTGTTCGTGCTGGACTGCCAGCTAAACCCGTCGTCATCTGAGAAGAAAGCAAGGCCGGTGTAGCCGCTGTGGTCTGAGGTGCTGGGAAGATGGGCTTTGTACTCCGCCACCGAAACGATGCGACCGGTGGAAAGGGTGAACAACCGGTCATTGTGCGCCTGCACGTAGCCGGGGTACGGCGTCATGACGTACTGATCGGTCCAGGTCTTACCTTCGTCCGCGGAACGGCGATAGTAGTTGTGACCATAGTAGGGAGTCGTCGGATACGTGGAGTAGATGTAGGAGAGGAGAAGGTCGCCGTTCTTGCACCTCATGAAACTCGAATGGCAAATCGACCCCTTGGCCGGGGGCTTTACCGCGGACACCAAGGTGAACGGCGCCCCCCAGGTCTTGCCCTGGTCCTCAGATTTGACGCCCGCAATCGAGCTATCGCGTTCGGTATAGGACATCACTACCGAGCCATCCCTCAGTTGGATCATATCACCCATGCTGCCGCGGTAGCCGTGGGTTCCCTTCGGCCATTTGACCACGTGAACATCCTCGGACACACCGTCGGCTAAAACGGTCATCGCCGACAGCGCGATTAGAACAACAATGCACACCAGACCAACATTACTCATCACTCTTTTTCCTTTCGTTTGGCGGGTTTGGTTTTTCTGCTGGAAGACCAATGGGAAGCTCACTTTGCTGAGTCTCCACGGCGTGAAGGCCGATAGAGCTTTCATTCACATCCCCCGTGGACGCGCAGATCGGCTCCGTGCAGATACTTCGGGCCGGTCAGCGCGAAGTAGATGGTTTCGGCGACCTCTTCAGGCTTTGCCCAGCGCTGCTCAATGGGGATTGCCTGCGTCTCCCGCTCGATCAGTTCAGCCGGGAATTGGCGCACCGTTTCGCGCATCAGGGCCGTGTCGACGCCACCCGGGGAAACGACATTGATGCGAATCCCCTCACGCCCCAGCTCTTTGGCCGCGTGGCGTGAGAAGCTGTTGAGGAACGCTTTCGAGGCTCCATAGACCGAGTAGGTTTCGTAGTGCTCATGATCCGAGATCGAGCTGACGTTAACCACCGATCCCCCCGCCTTCAACAGGTACGGGTAGCATGTCTGGATCAACAGAATCGGTCCCAGCATGTTGGTCTGCCACACGGAGTCGAGGTCCTGCCGCGTGAAGTCTCTCACCCGCTTGAGAGGTTCACACGCCGCGTTGTTCACCAGACCAAAGAGGCCGTCCTGTATCAGTCTCAACTGCGGAACCTCTTTGAGGATCTGGTCCGGATCTCCCACATCCATCGCCTGGACCTCGATGTCTTCTCCGGGAAAGCCCGCTGAGAGGAACGCCTCTCGCGCCTGGGAAAGTCCCTGGAGGTTCCGGGCCACGAGGATGACCCTGAAGTCTCTCTCAAGCAAGAGTCGAGCCGTCGCCAGGCCGATCCCTTTGGACCCACCGGTGATCAAAACGGTTTGTCTCGGCATGTTCTCCCTTCCGAGCTTGCGACTCGCGTACCCGCGCTTGCCACCGGGCGATTATAGCAGTTGGCCAATTGCCAGACAACCTTCCGCCGAATTCCTTGACCTCCCTTCCGGTGTGACAGTATAATCTCGTCAACCCTGACGAGTCTATGGGAGGCCCACCATGCCGAAACTCACGTTCATTGGACATGCGTGTTTCCTGGTCACTGAAGGCGCCCAACGCATCATCATTGATCCTTTCATTACCGGCAACCCACAGGCGGCGGTGAAAGTGGAGGAGGTGGACGTGACCGCGATTCTGGTGACTCACGGGCATGGCGATCATCTCGGCGATGCCGTAGATTTGTCGACGCGCTGCAACGCCACCATCGTGGGCGTGTATGAGCTGGCGATGTACTGTCAGAAGCAGGGAGCGGCAGCCCATCCCCTTCACATTGGCGGCGCACGGCAGTTTGACTTCGGATGGGTGAAAATGACCCCCGCATGGCACGGTTCCGCGGGTGGAGACAACAACGAATACCTCGGTGTCGCCGCAGGCGTGCTGCTGACTGTCGGAGGGAAGACGATCTACCATGCGGGTGACACCGGGCTTTTCGGCGACATGAAGCTGATCGGCGACCGACATCCCATCGACGTGGCGATCCTTCCCATCGGCGACAACTTTACGATGGGCATCGATGATGCGGCGGAGGCGACCCGGATGCTGCATCCGAAGAAGGTCGTGCCTTGCCACTACAATACTTTCAGCTTGATCGAGCAGGACCCCGAAGAGTTTCGGGCTCAGGTCGGGACGGCGGCGGAATGCCTCATCATGAAACCGGGAGATGAGGTTGAGATATAAAGAGGCGTTGCCTCAGGTCAGGCAAGGCAAAGGGTGATTCATGATGTCTGAATGGAACGGACCACTTGAGAAGATAGACGACTTCCGCTGGCGGGTGCCGCAGAGCTACCGGCATGAGATGAACGCGGACGGAGTGCTCTTCGCCTCCGAGAAGCTGATGAAGGAGATCCGCAACGATCAGGCGTTGGAGCAGCTTGCCAACGTCGCGACGTTGCCGGGGATCGTGGGGGCTTCGATGTCGATGCCGGATACACACTGGGGATATGGCTTCCCCATTGGAGGCGTCGCGGCTTTCGACGTGGAGGAAGGCATCATCTCTCCCGGCGGTGTCGGGTACGACATCAACTGTGGCGTGCGGCTGATGCGCAGCGATCTGCGACAGGAAGACGTGCTGCCTCGCATCGACCGACTGACCGATGAGTTGTTTCGTCTGGTTCCTTCAGGTATGGGATCGAAGAGCGCGGTCGTGAAAGTCTCAGACAGCGAGCTTGAAGAGGTGGTCACGAAGGGCGCCCAGTGGGCGGCCCAACGCGGTTTTGCCACTCGTGAAGACGTGCAGCACATCGAGGAGCACGGGTGCATCGAAGGCGCGGACCCGGAGAAAATCACTCCCCGTGCGCGCGAGCGTGGGTGCCCGCAAATTGCCACGCTTGGCGCTGGCAATCATTTCCTCGAAGTGCAGGCAGTGGAAGAGATTTTCAATCCTCGAATCGCCCAGACCCTTGGAATCCTTGAGGTCGGACAAGTGACGGTGATGGTCCACACCGGGTCGCGCGGTTTCGGCTACCAGGTGTGTGATGACTCCCTTGAGATCATGCAGCGGGCGGCGGGCAAGTACGGCATTAAGCTGGTGGACCGGCAGTTGGCCTGCGCTCCCGTTCGGTCCGCAGAGGCGCAAGCCTATCTCGGCGCCATGCGGTGCGCGGTTAACTATGCCTTTGCCAATCGACAGGTCATCACCTACGCGCTCCGGCAGGCTTTCGAGCGAGTCTTCAGCCAGGGCTGGGAAAAGCTCGGGCTGCACCTGGTGTACGACGTGGCGCATAACATCGCCAAGTTCGAGGAGCACGAAGTCGATGGAAAGAAAAGGCAGCTCTGCGTCCATCGTAAAGGCGCGACGAGAGCTTTCCCTCCCGGCAGCCCTTTCATTCCCGAGGACTACAAAGAGATCGGTCAGCCGGTTCTCGTGCCCGGTGACATGGGAACCTGCTCCTATCTGCTCGTCGGCACCGAGACCGCCATGCGTGAGACCTGGGGCTCAACCTGTCATGGAGCGGGACGCGTGATGAGTCGTAACCAGGCGCTGAAGGGGATTCGAGGCGACGATCTGGTGCAACAGTTGCTGGAACAGGGGATCACCGTAAAGGCGGAAAGCAAGCGCACCGTTGCAGAGGAAGCCCCCTTCGCCTACAAGGACGTGAGCGAGGTCGTGGACACCTGCGACGGGGCAGGCATCTCAAAGAAAGTCGCAAAACTCCGGCCGCTCGGAGTCATCAAGGGGTAATGTCGGAAACCTTCCCGGACCTCATCAACCGCAACGTATGACACCTTGCCGCCGCCTGATTCACCCGAAGAATCCACAGCTCCCTAGTGGCTGCATACTACTAAGTTGCCTCCCATCCTTGCTCCTCACGAGCACCTTGTACGCCGCTGCTCTGTCCAAGCACGAGCCGCAAACGGGGTGCTACGTGGGCGCGTTTGTTGATAAGGATGGCGTTGTTCAGGGAGACTACCAGAAGTTCTCCCAACTCACTCACAAGAAGCACGCCTCCTACCTGACCTACGTCGCCTATGGTCGTCCCTACCCCGCAGAGTGGGTCGCGAAAGTGAAGGCGGCGGGCGCCGCTCCCCACATCGCCTTCGAGCCGAACCAGGGACTCAAGACCGTGAAGAACGACACGTATCTGCACCTGTGGGCGCGAGCGGCCTACGAGGCCAAATGCCCGATCTTCCTCCGGTTTGCCTCCGAGATGAACGGCGACTGGTGCGCCTATAGCGGTGAACCCAGTCTTTACGTCAAGAAGTTCCGGCTGGTTCATCAGGTAATGAAGGAGGAAGCCCCGAACGTCGCGATGGTATGGACGGTCTTTTCCATGCCGCTGAAAAACATCGGAGACTACTACCCGGGGGACGACTACGTGGACTGGGTGGGAATCAACATCTACAGTGTCTACGTTCATGACGGCGACGTGAACCAGGCCGCCTACAACGAAGACCCCATCGCGTTCTTGGACACCGTTTACAGGCGGTACGCCGACCGCAAGCCAATACAGATCAGCGAATTCGCGGCGACCAACTTCTGCAAAGCCTCGGCAAGAGAAACCATCGACTTTGCCATCGCGAAGATGAACCGACTGTATCGAACCGTGAAGCAATCGTATCCCCGGGTGAAGTCCATCAACTGGTTCAGCTACAACACTGTAGCCGCGGGATTGGCCGACAACGACTACAGCATCACCGGGAAACAGCCGATCTTGCTCGCCTACCAATCGGTGGTAGCCGATCCGTACTTTCTGTCGGAGGTTGCTTTCGATCCTCAGAAGTTCCAGGTCTCACGCAAGCCGCCCTTTGCCGGACAGCCCGTGCAGGAGCCTACACGAGAAGAGCAGGACAGAGATTTCGAGCGCATCATGAGCACCCGCGGCGCAGTGGTCACCTCGATCTCCCGCATCACTCTTCGCGGGATCGCCAGCAACTCGAATATCTCGCGAGCTTCGGAGATTACCGTTCTGGTCCCCAGCTTCATCCTGGCAAAGTACGTCGTGTTCGAGCTTGACGGCAAGACGATCGGCGTCACGAACAAGGCGCCTTTCACCCACGTGCTGCGCAGAGACCGGTTTACCGACGGGACTCATAGCCTGAGGGTCATCGTGGAAGACCGGGACGGAGAGGAATTCGCAGTCGATCCGGTCCGGTTCACCTTTGGGGACGAGGAGAAGTGAGCGGGCAAAGGCGGGTCCCCCCACGCACCAATGACCTTCCGCCCTCAAGACCCACTCGCTACAGGCAGCGAATCGCTGCCGAGGAAAGGAGCATTGATTGACAAAGATGGCCCGGACGGCCGCGTTACTGTTGATGGTGAGCATGACCTCACGGACTCATGCACAGAACGAGGTGGCGACAACGCCTGTCGTTACGCTCTCGGTCGAGACCGGGGAAGTGATCGAAGGTCAGGAACTGACGATGGCGCTTCAGACGAGCGCGGAGGTGACCTCCCTGACCGCCTACTATCGGGCCTACCGCACGCCTCGCGGGACTTGGCGCCGCGGGATTCAGCAGAAGATTATCGGCCAACGAGCGATGCCCGTGACCGAAGTGCTGCCCTGGAAGGTCCCATGGATGGACGCCTTGCGCTTTCGTGTCTTCCTCAGGGGTCACGAGGCCAGCGGAAAGGTCATTGCTGAGACCAACGTTCCTTTGAAGTTCCGCCCCAAAGAGTTGGCGAAGCAAACGCGGGACGCGATTTACGTTGACCTGAGCCATCGCACTCGTCAGCGGTTGTACCGGATGAAAGGTGGCGAGTTGGTGCAGACCGCGGTCTGCTCAGGCAGCAGCACCAATTACCGCAAAAGAAGCGGAGGCTGCGGCGGTCGCATCCATGACCATCTCGGTTGGTTCCGCATCACCCAGAAGGACGTGGATCACATTTCCACCTTCGACC
>JACQGJ010000110.1 GCA_016199605.1 Armatimonadota bacterium
ATTGCAGAGGGACCCACGCCGCGATCCCATAGGTGTGACACTGCTTCCCGAGGGGGTCGCCGGGGTAATCCGTCCGCCACAGCGGAACGCTGCGTGACAGAGTCTCGAGGTCGATTCGCCTTCCGCCGCTGGCGCAGTTGTCGATCATCAGGTGGGGGAAACGACGGAGCAATTCGTCCCAGAAAGCATAAAGCCCTTCCACCCACCGAATCTCGGTGAGTCCCTGTCGGTCGGGGGCGTCCGCATGGCGCCAGAACTCGAGGGGAGCGATGTTCGCATCGTGGCGAAAGCAGTCCAGTCCGAACTCTTCGATGCATCGCGCCATCTGGCCGGTGAGGAACTCTCGCGCCGCGGGAATGCCGAGGTTAAAGAGCCAGTCGCCTTCGCCAATCTGGTTTCGCTGGCTCTCCCACCGAACCCATTCGGGATCCTGCTGAGATTGTCCCCAGTTGTAGTGGCGCTTGTCCGGAGGCAGGTCCAGCAACCAGTCGCTCAACTCCTCGTACCAGGGCACGCCCCGGCAGACTCTCTCTGGCTCGAACCAGACCAGCAGCTTTCGTCCGGTGTCATGAAGGCGGTCGGAGATCGGCTTGAAGCCCTTCGGGTACAGGTCGGGCTTCGGACGCCAGTCCCCGACCGTGAGGAACCACGGACCTTTGCCGAACCACTCGGCATCTATCCAGTAGAATTCTACGGGCAGGTCGTGGGCCGCGATCCCGTCGACGTTTGACAGGTGTACCTCCGCCGCCGTGCCCCCCCAGTTACCGAGAAAGATCGGTAGCTCAACGGGCCGACCGTTAACCTGGGGGCGGTGGTGTTCCAGGAGGAATCGTCGCAGCGCATTCTGGCCCTCCACCGGTTCGCCTTCGTAGAACAGCGCCAGCACCAGTGGAGTTCGTATCTCCTCCCCCGGGTGCAGGCGCAAATGCGTAAGCGCCTGCCCAAGGCGAACGCGAACGCTGCCGTCGTCTTGACGGTCGAACTGTGCCGCCCACTCTCCTGACCAGCCGAGCCCAAACAGGACCCCACGGTGAGACGCCAACTGAAGATTGAAGAAGGGAAGGTAGTCGCTGGAGGAACGCCCGCCCCCAGGTTGAAGGCGGAGTGAGGCGCCGGCGTTCATCGCTCGCGTCAAGGGCTGGAAGTCGTCCATCGAGCAGACCGCTCCGCGGGCGTAACGGAGCACCGGTTCGAACCCGACTGGGACGAAGGTTGCGTCAAGGGCTTGGAGGTCCCGCAAGAGGGGCGTGTCGTGGGATCCGTCGTTCCTCAGGTGAACCGTCCACTCGACTGCCTCGTGGCCCTCGAACTTGCGGAGGTCGCACCGGATCGTCAGCCCGGTGTCCGGATCTGTGTGGAGGACCTCACGACCATCTCCCACAGCCGTCAGATCATGGACAGAAGTGTGGGCAAACCACGGACCGGCAAGTTGGGAGGAGGGCACGTCGCCCAACACCAAAGAGTAAGGCAAATCAGCAAGGCGGTCGGACTCGAGAAGTTGCATGAGCTGGTGCAGCGATTCCATAGTAGTTAATGTTTCGGGTTCGCCCCCCTGATTTCCTCTCCGAAAAACAGTTCCGCGCGAGGGGGGGCCGAGCAAGCAATAGGAGTTGCCTTCTCACATCACACCGAGGAGACCGCATCAACTCGTCCCATGGCCTTCGAGACGACTGTCGTCCGCTGACGACTGTCGTCCGCTGATGACTGATGACTGTTGACTTCCCGTTCGCCGGCCTCTATCATGCTTTGCACACCCAGAGAATCATTTCCGCCGTTGTTCATCTTGTTGAGCAGCGCCGGGCAAGGGAGCAATCGGATGTCCGAAGAACGAATCCTGCGCGTCGCGCTGGTCGCGTGGGAAGCAGAGAATAGCACACAGACCGACAATCTGTGAAGACCTGCGCCGCGGCTTTCAGCAGCGCTTGAGGGCGGAATACTATGCAACGACCTTTGCCGCCTTCGCATCGCATTGAGCCAGATGTGTCAGGAACTTGACTCTTAAGAACTGACTTTTAACCGCATTTTGCCTCCATGGAGGTTATCGGATGATCAAAGAAGAATCACCTTCACTTCAGAGCAGACTGAAAGTTGATGTCGGACCCGAGCGTATCGTGTTGACCGATGGACTTCAACCTTTCATGTTTCGGACCGATAGCGGCACACTCTTCGCTCAGGCACAGTTGAGCTTCCCTTACAACTACATCCGTCCCGAGAAGAACGCCTTCCCCGGTCTCCCCGGCAACGTCCTCTCACGCGACGGGGGAGACACATGGACACGATGGAGAGCGGCGCCCGACCAGGGAATCGGCCCCGTGATCGAGGGCGCGGCAATCAGCCTGAAGGATGGACCGGAGTTGATCATCGACTGGATCTGCGACGGTCCTTCAACTGGTGGTGCATTCACCGGACAGCTCTGGGAATCCCACGACGACATGGCGACGATTGACGGACCGAAACCGATGACCGTGCATCTCCCGCAGGCGCGGGGCGGCTTTGATGACGGCGGGCATCCCTATTCGGGCGTGACGTTTCACCGAACGATTCTCCAGCTTCCCGGAGGCGACCTGCTCGCGTCCATCTACTGCTGGTTCGCGGGAGACGACACGCCGTGTCCCTACCAGCCATCGATGGCGAAGTTCCGCTGTGTGTTGCTGCGGTCAAGCGACCGGGGGCGGCATTGGCGTTTCGTCTCGACCATTGCGGTCGATCCGGCGGTGGGTGAAGAAGGTTTCAACGAGCCGGTCATGATTCGACTTGCACACGGACCGAAAGCAGGCAGGCTGGTCTGTTTGATGAGAACCGGCAGCAACGCCTGCCCGATTCATCAATCGGTGAGTGACGATGACGGCGCGACGTGGTCGAGTCCGCAGGCGCTTGGTTTCCGTGGCGTTGATCCCGACCTCATCGAGATGAGCGACGGTCGCCTTGCGTGCAGCTTTGGCTGGAGAACTTCCAGCGGCGACGGTCCGCCCGATCTCGACAACTACTTGATTTTCAGCGACGATCAGGGTGACAACTGGTCCAACCTGACCCGCCTTGGATTGGAGGCGTATAGCTCACCGTTCACAACCTGTTACACCAGCCTTCGTGAAATCGAGCCAGGTTTGTTGCTGGTGCTGTACGATGTCGGATCCTGGAATCGGGCGGTTCGATACGTGGCGAGCAGGAGAGTGACTGTCAAGGCGTGATGGAGAACCATCCATCGTAAAGCGCCATGAAATCAGCAGGGAGGTCTGATCATGCGATACGAGATTCTGTCCGAGGGGTTTGTCTCTGAGCGACAACCCAACACACCCACCGCGGTGGCCGCGGGAGCGCGGTGCGCTTTGACGCGGGGAGGTGACATCGTCTGCACCTACATGGTGCAGTCGTCGCTGGGAATCAATG
>JACQGJ010000090.1 GCA_016199605.1 Armatimonadota bacterium
GCCTGGGAGCGTGTCCCGGTGGTGTTCACACAGATCTGTATCTTCGGATCTATCTCCTTGATGAGTTTCGCCATGTTGTAGACAGGCTTGTCCAGCCGTTCGTCGTACGGGACTATGGCGAATTTGTCGTAGCCCCAGCCCCGTTCTTTCATGTGGCTCACCACGCCGGTCAGATAGGACCTGAAGAGTTCTTTCCATTGGTCGCTGAAGAATGTGTACCCGGGGAGGTTTGTCAGTAACGCATCATTCCAGGCGAATAGGAACATCTTGGGGTTAAGCATCCGGTCGTATTGGAGGATGGAATCCAGCTCCTGGGAGTCTTCTCTCAGTGTCCCGTCGGGATTCACCTGGAGTCTCGAAGGCCAGGGATGCACTACGGGCACGTTCACGTAGTGCTGCTTCATATTTTTCACAAGTGCCCGGGCCATTTCCGGGCCTGTCCATGTCGGAACCACGTAGTCCCAGTAATATGTGTAGATGGGTTTGTCGTCCGGCAAGGAGACCGGATAGACCTTCACTTTGAGGTTTACGGAGGAGGAATGGAGTCCCTGAGCCTTCACGCTCACTTGAGTACGGCAATCGCCGGGCTTCACACCCCGGCTGTGCAGGGTCAGCCAGATCTCCCGGCTCTCACCGGAAGGAATACTCAGCTTGCCCTCCAGGAGGGGGAGGGCATCGTTTACTTCGATACCGCCGTAGGTTGTTACCCAAACCGCTTCGCGGAGGGTTATTGGGATACCGGCTGCCCTTGCAGAAACGGCGAAATCCAGGGCCTCATCGGAGAGATTGGTGAGGACGAAACTGGCGGACTCGTATTCGTTTACTCCCATCGCCAGGTTGATTGCCTTGCACTCCTTGACTAACGCGGGCGGAGGGCTTACTTTGGAAAGCTTGTCCCAGGGGCTTTTCCCCCAGCAGATGTACTTTCGCTTGGGGAACAAGACTCGCCAGCGTTGGAGCGCCTCTTGTCTGGTGGTTTTCAGGGATTCGGGGGTTTCGGCCCGGGAAGTATCCGTCCCCAACCCCTTCTCAGGAGGAGAGGCGTCTTCATTGGGGCCAACTTCTACAATGGAAACGTCGTCTATGAATATGTCCTTACCTGACCAGACAACGAATCCTACGGTAGCACTGGCTGCGGTTGATGCTTTTGACGTCTTGAGCTCACCTATCCATCGCGCCCAGGCATCATCGCTTCCAAAGTCGCCGGTCAGATTTGAGGATCCACCGTCATTGACATAGACGTACAACCTGCCGACCAACGGCGCGCATTTGTACCAGAACTCGAGCCTGTACTTCGTGCCTGGCTTTACCGGAAAGGCCTGCGTCGCCCTGCCATTGCTAACCGATATTTTCAGACTCTGTTTGCCCGAAGGGCAGTCCGTATCTGCTGCCACGGTTGCTCCGCTCTCAGCACTCCAATGGCTCGGAGGATTCCCCTGCTCCATATCCCCGTTCTTGATCAATTGCGGCTCGACTGCATCGGCAGACGTCACCAAAGCCCCAAGGCAACTCCAGACCATCAGGACCGACATCAAAACCGTAATCGTCCTCATGTTAGTCAATCTGCCGCTATCGCTATTCATTCCTCATTCCTGTCTTCCTTTTACTTCCTCGGGGACGACTCGTCACCTGAGCCGGGACAGAACCTTCAATACCTTCTCCTTGGCGGCCTCAGCCAATCCAGTGTTCCTGGGGTCGGCCAGGACTGTCTTCGGACTTTGGAGTAGAATCGCTTTTGCTTCATTGAGCAGCTCCGGAGAGACTTTGCCGTCGGCTTTTTCTAACCTGTCCTTCAGAAGGCGGAGATACACGTAATCCTCCACTCCTTCCCTGGTGGCTTCCCACCGCTTGCCGGTAACGACCAGTTCCTTCTTGCTGAGCCCCGCAGGGGCATCCTTGGCGTTGGCCAGATAGACTACCGACCAGTTCTCACCATCTTCGTGTTTGTAGCTGTTCCAGTGCGTTTTGTAGCAGTAGATCCAGTAGCCGAATCCCCCCATATTTGCTTCCCAGGCCCTCCAGACTGCCAGCCGGTAGTCCGCATAGGGTGAAGATTCCTGTGGGAATGGAGGCACCGCGTTAGTGTACGTCCAGAAGAACTGATCGCTTTTCGGCAGGAGCTTGGTGGCCAGGTTTCTGACTTCCGCACTCACATCGTACATGAAGCTGCTGTAGTGCGGCATGAATATGTTAACGTAGGGAGCGATGTTCCGTATATCCTCGGGTGTTCCCGTCGAATTGGCGACGACATTGATCCTGGGGTCGATTTCCTTGATCAGCTTCGCCATTCGGCACACTTTCGCGTCCAGCCTCTCGTCGTAGGGATGTATGGCGAACTTTGAATTATCCCATCCTTTTTCTTTGAGGTGGCTTACCATGCCGGTAAGATAGGACCTGAAGAGCGCTGTCCACTTGTCGCCGAAGAACTCGAACCCCGGTATCTTCTCCAAGTAGGCGTCGGGATTCCAGGACAGCACTATCATCTTGGGGTTGAGCGTCCGGTAGCAGTCGAGGACCGAATCCAGTTCTCCGTAATCTTCTTTGAGTGTACCGTCAGGGTTCACCTGAAGTCTTATGGGCCAGGGGTGTAAAGCGGGAACGTTCACGTAGTGCTGCTTCAAGTCCTCCAATAATGCCCTGGCCAGTTCCGGGCCTGTCCATTCCGGAACTACATAGTCCCAGTAATGCGTGTATATTGGCTTGTCGTCCGGAAGAGAGACGGGATACACCTTTACTTTCAGGTTCACGGAAACGGACGGAAGTCCCTGCGCCTTTACCACCACTTCGGTACGGTAATCACCGGGCTTCACGCCCCGGCTGTACAGGCTCAGCCAGATCTCCCTGCTCTCACCGGAAGGAATGCTGATCTTGCCTTCCAGCAAAGGAAGGGCGTCGTTTACCTGTTTGCCGCTGAAAGATGTTACCCAGACTGCCTGCCGAACAGTTGTCGGAATGCCGGCGTTCTTTGCGGTAACGGCGAATTCCACCGCCTTGTCGGAGGAATTGGTCAGCACGAAACTCGCGGATTCATATTCGTTCACCCCCATCGTTAGGTTGATATCCTTGCACTCCTTGACTGAAGCAGGCGGGCTGGATATCTTTGCGAGCTTTTCCCACGGGCTTTTCCCCCAGCAGACGAACTCTCGCCGGGGGAAAATGGCTCGCCAGTCACGGGTTGCCTGTTTCCTGGCATCCTCAAGAGACTTCTGCACTGCAGCCGGAGAGATATCCTTCGCTGGTTGGTCTTCAGGAGGAGACACTGCCTCACCTGGCATGACTTCCGTGATCGAGACGTCGTCTATCAGTACCTCCTTGCCCGGCCAGCCACAGAACCCTACACCGACAGTAGGTGCTGGGGGGGATTCTTTTGGGACCTCGAACTCTCCCGTCCCTCGAGTCCAAGCGTCATCATTCTTTGCGTCGGCATAAAGGATCTTGCCCAAGTCATTGTGGTTAACGTAGAAGTACATTCCGCCTCCCGGGCTGCATTTGTACCAAAACGTCAGTCTGTACTTAGCACCCGGTTTTACCGGAATGGTCTGCGCCGCTCTGCCAAGATTGGTCGAAGGGTTTATCCTCAGACTCTGTCTGCCCGAATGGCTGTCAGTGTCCGTGCTGAGCGTGGCCCCATTGGCCTCCCAACTGACTGGAGGATTCCCCTGCTCCATATCCCCGTTCTTGATGAGTTGCGGCTCGACTGCGCCAGCAGAAGTCACCAACACGCCCAGGCAACTCCAGACCATCAGAACCGACAACAAAACCAGTATCGTCCTCATGCCAGTCAATCTGCGACTATCGCTATTCATTCTATACACCCAATTCCTTTCGCACGTGTTCTTGCGTTCTGCAGGGAAGCTCTCTTCCCTTGTGCGCGACGTCGGCCTGGTCGCAGCGTCAGGGCTTTCCGCGTAACAGCAGCTTGACATTGCCGGCAAGTCCCTGGGGGCCAGTAGTATCCATGAATCCCAAAACTACCGAGTTCACTTGGCCTGGCTTGAGGTACTTGGTCACGTCGGGCATCGCGTTGTTGGGTATGTAGGCCACCCACGCGCCATTGACATAGATATTGACTGAACCCGAGCCATATCCACCAAACGCCAGAAAGACATCGTTGTGGATGAGGTCCAAGCCCGCCGGAAGCTCGACCCTTGCACCGTAGAACGCATAGCCATTCGCCTTGATCCCCTGAGACTGCCAGCACTTGCTGCAGTCGATCGATAGCCACGTTTTGTCGTACCAGGTATCCAGAACGCCGTACGAGCGGAACCTGCCCAGCATCTCCACATCGAATAGAAACTTCCAGTCTTGGGGGAATTGCGCAGCAACTGAGTAGCCGTCTTTTTCCTTCGCCGCCCAATAATCCCGGTTGTGCGCCGCGGACTGAGCATCGAACTGGTCGTAGTTGTTCGGATCATGCTTGGGCATGGGTTCCCAGTCCAGATCGTGGGCCTCGTGCCCCTTAACCGTCGCGCGCCAGTATTCCTTGATGAGCGCAGGCGGTTCGACGTACCTTTGCGTAAACCCATCGTTGAAAGGGCTGGACGCTTCGCCCCACTGCAGCCAGTATGATGCCTCGCCATACAGCCAGGCGTATCCATCCGAAACCGCAAGCGCATTGGCAACAGCGTGCTCGTGGCGCACAGGATCGCGCTGGTTCAAGCCCGCCTCCTTGTTACTGAAGGAGCCAGTTGTGCCATAGGCCGCGTCCGTCCACAGCCCGGCTGCAAAGCTGGTCCGCCGGATCGCCAGTTCAGGAACCGTGCTCACCACTAACGCCTGCTGTTTGGCCTTGTCCCGTTCGGCGGCCATGTCACAGTAGCGCGACATCATGTACGTGCGTTCGCTCAGTCCCACCAATCTGGCGCGGTCGTTCATCCCCAACAGCATTCCGTCAATGAACGCCGGGAACAGCCCATAGTCGCTCTTCGCCAGTCCACCTGCCGCCATACTGCCTTCCCAGGCAACCTCATACAGCCCGGGTGCGACCAAAACGGTCATATCGGGATACACAGTCAGCATCGCCCGCATCCACTGCTTGCCCCGCTGGCGCACCTTTGCCGCTACTTTGTCGAAAGGAAGGGGATCCGGTGTCCCGGCAGCATAGGCTGCATAGCTCCAGGGCTGGCTCCACCGACCCTTGGCAGCCCAACCGTACTGCTCGGTGTCGAATACCATGCCTTTGAACCCAATCTCTTTGGCAATGCCCGCCAGAAGCCGGGCGTTGCCCAGGATAGTCTTCCAGTCGCCCTCGTTGAATACGTAATCAGGCGGCCTGCCGTCGTAAGCGACAGCGGCAGTGAGGACGAAGTTGTTCTCTATGCGGCCCCACCTGACTCGCTTGAGGGCCGCTATCTCCGGCGCGAACTCCGCCCTCGTGCGTGGTTTCATCCACCATCTGAAGAACATGATGCTCTCGGGGCTCAGCAGCGCCTCTCTGGAGGAGCCGTTAGCATGGCTGTGCAGCGTCAGACATAATCCGTCCAGACCTGCATCCTGCCACGCGCCGATCTTCTCGGGAATCTCCTCGGCGGTGGTCTTCTGCGTCAACTCAGCGGCCCAGCGAATGAGCTTCTTTCCATGCTCATTTGAGACTGTGGCGGCTGAGCTAACGCGGACTGCCGGCCAGACGCACGACATGGCGACGATAGAAACGAGCAGCGAAATGGGGGATCGTGACTCCAATGGTATTGCCTCCTGTGGCTGTTAGATCAGATTACCTGGCCGCGCTGGAGATACACCCGTCACCCCTGATAATCCACCTGTCCTTGTTGTGAGGCAGTTGGACTACCAAACCTCAACTATGCCTACTACGACAGGGCTTGTCGGCTTGGTTCGGCTGTCCAACTGCCTCACAACAAGGGAGGGTTCCTATCGGTGATGAGTATACACTTCGCTGCACATCCAGGTGGGAATCTCAACCGGAGTGCCAACGGGAGGGTGAGGCTCCCGCCGAACGTCTGGCTCAGCAGGAGCTTCGCCCTCCCGCGCACTGCCGTAGCTCAAACAGTGCGTTTTCACCGGTGACGGGTATA
>JACQGJ010000088.1 GCA_016199605.1 Armatimonadota bacterium
CCTCGTCCGGAGCGCCCTGAGTTCACTCAAGAGCTTGAGAAGGAGATCCCCTTCTACCACGCTCGACACTTGATCAAGCCCGGGCTAACCGGTTGGGCGCAGGTCCAGTATCCCTACGGCAACTCCGTCGATGACGCGCTTCATAAACTTCAGTACGAACTCTACTACCTGCGCAACCAGTCGCTCTGGCTCGACCTCATCATCATGCTGAAGACCATTGGCGTCGTCGCGTCCTGCAAAGGAACGTAGAACTCGTCCAACGACAACTCCGCGGTGTCATTGTCGGCCGAGTTTTTAGAGCGTGTCAAACAAGCCCCGGGTGGATTAGCATCCACCCCTATCGACCCTCCTTTCCCCGGCGTAACCCGGCGATTCCTCAGGTAAGGACAAACCGATATCGCCTTTTTGCTGAAGCAAAGACTCACCGACAGCAAGTTCGCTCAATCGGTCGGGATTCTAACGGTTGCCAACGTTCTCCAGGGGATTCTCGGTTTCACCCAAGGGATTCTGGTAGCCCGGTGGCTCGGTCCGGAATCTTACGGCATCGCTGCATTGGTGATGAGTTATCCTGGATTGGTCTACACTGTCTTTGACGCCCGTTCCTCTGACGCCTCGGTGAAGTACCTCAGTGAGTTCCACGCTCGGGGCGAGAAGGACCGGGCGGCAGCCATGTGCATGGTAGGATACATGACGGATTTCGCCATCGTGTGCTTGGCACTGATGGTCGTCATGGCCACAGCCCCATGGGCGGCGCATCACGTAGCTCACCAACCGCAGTCCACCCATCTGATCTTGCTGTATGCCGCCGCCTTTGTTCCGCGCGCCCTGGCTGGGACCTCCAACGCCGTCTTGGTAACGCTTGGCAACTTCAACACGATCGCACTTCTCAGCACGCTCGTGGCTTTTCTAAGGGCCACCATGGTTGTAAGTCTTGTCTGGGCTGGCAAGAACGTGGCGGGAGTAATCTGGGGGAATGCTGCGGCAATGATAGTTGAGGGCCTGCTATTTGGAGGAGTGTCGTTGAGCCTTGTTCGTCGGAAATGGGGTATGCCTTCGGTTCGCGGTTGGTGGTCACCTCTCTTTGGATATCGCAGGGAGGTCTTCAAATTTCTGGCATACAATGACCTGAATGCCTTGCTGGGAATGGTTCCCAAGCAACTCGACATCGTCCTCTTGGGCTACTTTCGTAATCCAACTGAAGTAGGCTACTACAAACTCGCAAGAAGTCTTGCCGGCGTTGCGGGTTATCTTGCAGGACCGCTGCAATCGGTGACCTATCCTCGACTTGCTGCCCTCATTGGCGAGCATCGACAGTCTGAGTTCTGGCGTACGCTTCGCCGCGTAGCACTTCGGATCGGATTGCCACTGAGCGCCTTTTGCCTACTGGGAATTCCGTTGGCCCCCATAGTCGTTCGCCAACTCATAGGGAGTAGTTACGTATCATCCATCCCGGGAACGCAGATCCTGATGGTTGGCTATGCGGGATGGGTTGCCTTCTTCTGGTTGCGCCCAGCCTACATGGCTCTTGGAGAAATCCGCGCTTGGGTTCACCAGAACGCTGTGTACGCGTTAATCCTGCTCGTAGGCATGGGCATTTCCATCCCCAGGTGGGGATACTTAGGGCTTGCCCTGTCGTTGACGATGGGCCATTTGCTGTTCTATCTTTTCGCTGTTAGAGGGCTCGTTCGGATATCTCGTGCAGCGAACGCGAATACAGGGCCAGTAACGAAAGGAGTCCTCTCATGATGGACCGTGTCCATCGCCTGTCCCGCGTGTGGTCGAACCGCGAGTTGCGGAAGCTTGCGCCTCAGTTCGGGGGCGATGTCATCAACGTCAGCGGTTGTCGCGACGAGGACAAAGAGGGTCGTCACTACAGCGACTATTTCACTGCCGCATCTACCTACGTTGTCTCCAATTGGCAAGATGACCGCCAGAACCTGGAGAACGAGATACTGCTGGATTTGGAGCAGGATCTGCCAAGGGACATGCGTCGCAGGTACGACGTTGTGTTTAACCACACAACGCTTGAGCACGTTTTTGACGTCTTCAAGGCCTTCGGCAATCTGTGTGAACTGAGCAGGGACATTGTTATCGTGGTGGTACCATTTATGCAACAAGTACATCACGACGCGACCTATCTGGACTATTGGCGTCTCACTCCCTACTCCATAGAACGTCTTTTTGAGCGCAATGGGTTGTCGTGCATACACCTCGCCGCGTGTGACACCCCAAATGCGTCCGTTTACGTTCTGGCCGTGGGCTCCCGGCATCAGGAGAAATGGCAGCTCAGCTTTACACACCAATCAAGCAACTGGTTTGGACTCGGGTGCAGAAATATCAGAAACAGTCTCGCACGGACAATCGGAGCCAGTGCCTATGCAATGGCTGGGTGCATACGAAACGCGCTAAGAAGGAGATGGAACATATAGTCACCCCCCCAAAAAAGGCAGCATGCGTGAAACAAAACGCGGCGAGGTGAAGCAGTGGAACTGAGGGTCCGAAGACTCAAGGCGCAACTACGTCACACCTTGGGATGCTTTCTCCGCAACCATCTGCTTGGTCCGGATTTCTTGAGGCTCCCTTCCACTATCATCATGGAGCCCACGAACGCGTGCAACCTCCGGTGTCCGGTATGTCCCACGCACATCGCTATGCAGCGGCACAGGGGTTTCATGAGCTTTGAATTGTTCAAGTCGGTTGTGGACGAGTTCAAGGAACTCGACCTTAAGCCGCGAATTGACATGGGTTTTGCAGGAGAACCGTTGTTGAATGCCGAGGTGTGCAGGTTCGTTGAATACGCCAGCCGATGCGGCCACCCCACTCAGTTGAGCACCAACGCGACGAGACTCAGTTCTACTACATCCGAGCGACTTATCCGCGGTGGTCTGCAAGGCATCTCCCTGTGTCTGGACGGAATCACCAAGGAGGCCCACGAGGCATACAGGATTGGCTCACAGTTTGAAGTCGTGCAATCCAACATTGAGGGGTTCCTCCGCCTCAAGGCAAGAATGCGCGCCAGAACCCCGGTCGCCATGGTTCAGGTCTTGCTGACTTCTCTCTCGGAAGGACAAAGGGAGGAAATTCTATCGTGGGCAAGAGCTGCAGGAGCAGACGGCGTGAAGTTCAAGTCACTTTCGATGGGTTCCTACACGTCTGAGGAGATCAAAAGGCAATGGTCGTTCTTGGTTCCGAAAGATGAGCGCTTGCGAAGAGGGCGGATAACTCGAAAGTTCTGTTCCGCTGTCCTGTCACAATCGCTTGTCTATTGGAATGGGGACATGGGTCTTTGTTGCGTCGACTTCGATAATGAAGTGCAGATGGGGAATGTGACTGCAGAGGGGTTCCTCAACGCGTGGCGGTCTCAAGACGCCATCGACATACGCCGACGTGCCTATAGCCGGGACTTTGGTCTGTGCGGAAGATGCGGGTTAGTGGACTCTGACTTCTCGGGGTATTCCGTTAGGTTCACATGATGGAAAGAGAACGTAGTTGGATAGCGTGGCTTGTCAAGCCCGGGAGGCTGGATTGCCTGACAACTCCTTGAACTTGGTAGACGCGTCAGCCGGGCCGGTTAGGTTGAGTTCGTGGGACGAGAAGCCGGCGCGGTCAGCGGCCTGTTACTCAACCTTGGGTGTGGACCTACGACGCGTCAAGCACTGACGTCAGCCTTGGAGGTACGGTTGGACCGCGTATCGCGCCCCCATCTGCACCTCTGCGGCGATGCGCACTATCTGCCCGTCCAAGACGACGCCTTTGACGGCGTGGTCCTCGAGGAGATGCTGGAGCATTGCCAGTCTCCGCATCGCGTCGTTGAGGGAGTTCAACGGGTGCTATGGCCAGAGGGGAAGCGTATTCTGACCGCTCCCTTTCTGAATCCTCTTCACGATCGGCCCGGCGACTACTGCCGTTTTACTGAGCACGGCCTCCGCTACCTGCTCCGCAGTTTTTCCAGTCTATCCATAGCGCCTCACCACAGCGGCCATGGATCCGTCATCGTGCTCTTTGAGAGACTGATTATGGAGCCCGGGCGCGTTCGTTATCTGAGGTTCGTGGTCGCACTGGTCGCGTTCCTGATGCCCAAACTGGACCCGGTCGTGACGCCTTTGCTGCGATTAGAGACTTACTCCACTGGGTACTTCGTGACGGCAGTCAAATGAGGATCTGCGTAGTCACCGGCATTTTCCCCCCTGACATCGGCGGGCCGGCTTCCTATGTACCCAGAATCGCTGTGGGCCTGACCGAACGAGGACATACTGTGAGCGTGGTCACGCTGTCGGATTCGGTTGACTGCGACGACACATCTTACTCGTTTCCCGTGCGTCGCATTCTCCGTCAACTCCCAAGGATGCGGCGAATGCTGCAAACCGTCAGGACAGTTGTGGCCTTAGCCCGAAAGAGTGAGATCGTTTTCAGTGTCGGTCTCTACATCGAATGCTTGCCCGCCTCCCGGATATCGGGCACGCCATTGGTCATGCGGATCGGAGGGGATTGGGCGTGGGAGCGAGTGGTGGCCGACGGACGGATCCGCGATGGGATGGAGGAATTCCAACTCAAGAGATACACTTCGCGCGTCGTATTGCTAAAGGCCCTTCGGAGTTGGGTCACTCGCCGGGCGGACAGAGTGATCACAAACAGTGATTATTTGCGGGGCATTGTGCTCGGATGGGGTGTACCACCAGACCGGCTGGATGTGGTGCAGGGAGCTCTGGATGAACTCGCACAAGCCTCAAGAGTTGATCTGCCACCCTTCGCGGGTCATACCGTGGTGACTGTCGGTCGGCTGATCCCCTTGAAGCGAGTTGACAGCTTGATGCGAGTTGTCGCGGGCATCGCTGAGCTTCGGCTGTTGGTTGTGGGAGACGGCCCGCAGCGCGATGAACTGGAGGATCTTGCAACATCTCTCGAGATCGGCGACCGAGTTCTCTTTGTGGGACGTGTGCCACAACCGATGGTTAGCGCCTACCTCTGCGCAAGTGACTTGTTCGTGCTCAATTCAACGGGTGAGGGACTGCCAAATGCCGTTATTGAAGCCATGCAGGCTGGCATTCCGGTCATTGCCACGCAGACGCCAGGAACCGCCGAGTTGATACAGCACGGAATCACTGGATTGCTTGTCCCGCCGGGGAACGAAGAGGCATTGCGAGCAAGCCTTGAAGTGCTGTTGGGCGATCCCGACAAGCGATCACGCTTGGCAGAGGCGGCCCGTCAGCGTTTGGAGCAAAGCTTCCAGTGGGAGCAACTCGTCGGGGAGACGGAGAGCCTTCTCCTTTCCTGTGCGAAGAAACGTGAGGGGTCACAAATTGCCCACGAATGAACTGGCACCCACCACGCCTCTCAGAGTCTGCTTCGTTGGGTCGGCCTGCTACTCGGCCCCTCTTGACCCCACCCCGGAGAGGAAATGGCGATTGCTGAGCCGTCTGGAGTCGATGCGGGTCGTGGCCTTCCTGCAAGACTCCTGGCCCCGGAGCTTCGAACAAGCAGCCCGCGCGATGGTCATAGAGCGCCTCTCCTGGCCGAGGATGGTGGAGGAGACCGAGGAGTTGCTAAGGCGCGCAGCAGGAAGCGCAAAGGGGGTTTCGGCCCGCGAGAAACCAGGCGGTTGGGGGGAGGAGACTTGATCCAGGACCCCGACATGCATTCCACCGGTCTCAAGGTCTTGTCCCTGGGTTTCACCCGAGACCTCTGGGAGGACGAGGACGGCGTCCAGGGCGACACCCTCAACCGGTTGATTGCCAACAGTCGGCACCTGTCCTATTATGCCGTCGTCACTCATTCCTTCCGTAAACACCGATTGGTCACCCCCAGAAAAATCAACGAGACCTTCTGGACCTATGCGACCAATGCTGTCACGCCGATCGATGCCTGGTGGAGGATGTTCAGGCTGGGGTCAAGGATGGGCAGGCAACACTCGCTTGACCTCATCCAGACACAGGACCCGTTCCTTACAGGAAGCGTCGGTCACTGCCTGAGTCGGCAGCTTGGAGTGCCACTCAACGTCTGTGTGTATGGATCCAATCCCTTTGACGTCCACTGGAGGCGTGGCTCATGGATCAACCGTCTCGGCGCTCCCTGGGCAAGAGCCATCTTGAGATCTGCGGCGGGAATTCAGGCTGACGGCACCGCCACGATTCAGTCGCTGGTCACCAATGGAATTCCCGAAGAGCGAATCGCCTACAAACCAGTGGTCCCGAACAATCTTTCGCAGTTCTTCTCGGCGAAACGCGACGAGAGTCTCAGAAAGGAATTATCCGCCGACCGCCGCTTCGATCATCTCGCTCTGTTCGTGGGCCGGTTTGTGCCACAGAAGAACCTCCG
>JACQGJ010000091.1 GCA_016199605.1 Armatimonadota bacterium
ATCGACGGCGCTGGAAAGGTGGGGCAGTTCTGGCATGTGACGATTCCGATGCTCTCGCCTTACATCTTCTTCAACCTCATCATGGGCATCATCGGCACGCTGCAAATCTTCACCCAGGCTTACATCCTGACTCAGGGCGGGCCGGTGGATTCGACCCTGTTCTACGTGTATAACCTGTTCAACTACGCGTTCAAATACTTCCGCATGGGCGAAGCTTCAGCCATGGCATGGATTTTGTTTTTGGTCATCCTGGGGTTGACGCTGATTCAACTGAAGCTGGCCCCGCGATGGGTGCATTACGAGAGTGGGGAGCAGGCATGACGAAATCAGGTAACAGGTGGCAGGTGACGGGTGGCAGGAGCCCTGCCGCCAAACGTCACGCATCGTGGATCAAACGTCTCCGTGCCGCTCATCCCTTGGCCCACGCGGCCCTGGTCTTCGGTTGCCTGCTTTTCGGCTTCCCGTTTTTCTGGCTCCTCACGACCAGCATGAAAGACCAGCGTGAGGTCTTCTCGGATCCTCCGAAATGGATTCCCACGATGCCGCCAGCAGGGCTGACCTCGCCCTACATCGCTCAGGATGAGTACCGAGAGCCGACGCCGCCACCGGGAGTAGAAGCGAAAATCTGGCGACTTCAGTGGCCTCAGATTCAAACTTATCTATGGGGAGAGTCCTACTCGCGCCTGGCCATGGCAAAGGTCGTCTCTTCCTCCGAGCTTCGTCCCTATTTGTTCTCATCACCTCACGTAGCAATCCTTCAAGCGAAGCGAGAGTTGCTTGATCCCTTAACGCGGGGGGTTTGGGAAAGGGTGGCTGCGACCACACCCCCTGAGCGGTTGAGGAGCATCGTGCAGCGACCCATAAGACTGGCTGGGTGGGGAGTCGTCACGGAGGAGATGTGTTCCACTGTCTGGGAGCGCATCCACAAAGCCCTGGAGCTTCGACGGCCAACCATCCAGGATAAAGGATACCAAACCTACGTTCTCGCAAACCTGATTCATAGCACAGGGGCACCCGACTACCCCTTCCAAGAAGTGCGCTGGTGGAGGCACGGCAAGGCTGCCGTTCTTGATTACACCTCCACGACGAAGGAACCGACCCTGCGCGTGAACTACGATTTCCACCGCGGTAACAAGGCGGTGCTCTTCTTCGTGAGCAACATGCCGGTTCAGCCCTCGAAGTTCCTGCGGATTACAGTCCCACTGAAGCCGGACCGCTCCTACCATCGCGTCAATGCAACGGTTAGTGTCGGGGGACAGCTCTACCGATCCAAGCGTCCCCTGCTCCTGGACACCGACCTCTGGCAGGAAGCGTCGTGGCAGGTCGAGACGCACGAGGAAGAAGGGACGCTGTTCAAGGATTACATCCCTCTGATTGCCGCGGGGAAATCGAAGGGGTCCTCGGAAACGATCGCAATCGACCTGACGATCGAGCGAAACTCCCGCCTACGGGCGGCCTACGACAAGGCCCTGCGCAACTACCGAGCAGCCCTGCAGTATCTGCCGCTGACGAAGTATCTGTGGAACACTCTGCTGCTCGTATTCTTCACCGTCCTCGGTGAGTTGGCGGCGTGCTCGATGGTTGCCTACTCCTTCGCTCGGTTGCAGTGGCCCGGTCGGGACGTGCTCTTCGCGCTCCTCCTGGCGACGATGATGCTGCCCGGACAGGTGACTATGATTCCAGTGTTCCTGATCTTCAAACATCTCGGCTGGTACAACACCCTGAAGCCGCTATGGATCGGTTCCTTCTTCGGGAACGCCTTCTTCATCTTTATGCTCCGCCAGTTCATGCGCACGATTCCGAAGGACCTGGAAGAGGCGGCGCGGATCGACGGATGCGGCTACTTCGGGTGCTACTGGCGCATCATCCTGCCACTCCTCAAACCCGCCCTGGCCGCGGTGGGCATCTTCACCTTCATGAACACCTGGAACAACTTCATGGGCCCGCTCATCTACCTGAACGACCAGCGGCTCTATCCCTTGTCTCTGGGACTATTTCAGTTTCGTCTCGAGCACTCGACTGATTTCGGCATGTTGATGTCGGCCAGCACTCTGATGACCCTCCCCGTCGTCGCCGTATTCTTCGTGGCGCAGAAGCACTTCATCCAGGGAGTGACGCTAACGGGGATGAAGGGGTAGACTCGCTTCACTCGACCAATTTCCGTCCCTGGCACGCGGGAGGGAAAGGCCGGGTGGACTCGCGTGGATTCTATCTGCCCGTCGCCTTCAGCTTCCACCCCACCGCGGCCCGGTTCGCTTCCCGCATCCGCTCGACGAGGTCGTACTTGGGCCGGTCGCAGCCGTCGACGACGCCGAAGGCGTAATGCTCTCCGTGGACCAATTGCGGTCCGCGGCCCGGTCCGCGACCGGTCAGCGGCTGGTCGCGGTAGAGGAACCACATCACTCCGACGCAGTAGGGATCCTTTGAGGCGGACTCCACCCAACGCTTGTAGGCTTCCCCTGAGGCAGCGTCGTCTTCGCACCAGGTCCCGTAGAGGCCAAACCCCCGCTCGCCGCCGTACCACGCGGGAAATGAATACTCGCCACACAGCACGGGTTTGTCGCTTTCCTTCATCAGCCGCTGCATTTGCTCATCGGCGAACACGTGCGAGTACCGGTCGTAGCCAATCACGTCGCAGTAGGGCGCGCTGAGGCGCCAGTCCTCCTCGTTCTCCCACCAACCCGGGACAATCCAGAAACCCAGGTAGAGATGGTTCGGGTCGATCTCTTTCACGGTGCGGTAGATGAACTCGTAGTAACGCCCGGCGTAGAACTTCCGAAGCTCCTCTGTGTCCTGCCTGCCGCCAAGTTTGTCACGCGCGTACTCCTTCAGCGCGCGCTTTGCCGGAACATCGTCGGGTTTCTCCAGAATTTCCTGAATCTCGCCCTTCGTAATGATCTCACCGTACTCGTTTCCCAGCGACCAACCCAGGACAAAGGGATCCTTGAGCCGTGGCTCAATCTGCTTACGAAGACAATCTTTGAACTTTGTCCTAACCTCGGGATCAAAGATGTCTGGGTGACGCGCGACCTCGGGGACTTCCCCGTGGCCGAGCACGAGAGCTTCCGGCAGTCCCTTCATCCCGCCCCACTTTCCCCAACCGGAAAACCCCCACGATTTCAGTCGCCGGACGGCATAGTCCGCGGCCTCCTTCGCCCAGTTGTCGCCATACTTCCGGTACGCGTTCGCTGCCTGGATGGCGACGTATTCCGTGCCGTCATTTATTCCCCAGCTATTCTTCGCCCATGCCGCGTTGTACGGAGGCTCCTTCGGTGGCAGCCCTTCGTAGAGAAATTCCCGTTCACTGACCGGAGTCTGCTCCCACTGCAACTGCGGACCACCGCAGATACCGACATAGAAACACGGATTGCCCTGCGGAGTAATCAACCACCAGTGGCCTTTCCTCCGAACCACGCGGTAGAAGCCGGTCGCTTGTTCCCTCCAGCCGGCCTTGGCATAACCGCCGAACTTGTCGTAGCCTTTCGGCGAGCCCCACCCCTTCAGCCGGACTGCCTCCTCCTTCGTTGCCTTCTTCAGGTCTTCATCGCTCCGCACCTTTCCTGGCCAGTCAGCATGGCAGCTTTGACCATAGCGATCGATGAAGGGAGCGAGGTCCTGAAGTCTCGGGTAACGGAGGAGGCGGAAGCTCGCCTCGATGGTCATGGTCGCGTTCTCCTCCGGCTTCCACTCGATGGTCTTCGCGACCTGTGGCTCGAAAAGCAGCAACGGGAGGGGCCGGGACGCCTCTCTGGCAAAAGAGAAGTTGAGGGGTACCTGAGAGCCGGTGGTCAATTTGAGTGAGGATTGCAGAATCAGATAATCTGCGGGTCCACTCGCCCAACCAGGGATATAGTTGGCCATGAGCGGACTTTCATCTCGCACGAAGCCGCCCTCGCTCTTCCCCACGGTCTTTCCGTCCAGCCACAACTCCGCGCTTGTCGGGGTGAGGACGCCCTTTGCTTGGTGCTCTCGATCCAATCCCCACCCCGAGGGTGAAACGACGAATCGCCAGTTCTTCCCCTCGGAGATCCCCAGGATCAGCCGGAGCGAATCCAGCTTGCAGGGCGCGTCGCCCTCCGACGAGTTCTCGAAGCTGAGGTAGAATCCCTTCTTTGCCACCCAGTCATGTTGAGCCGCCAGCCAGAAACGGTGAGACGAGCCGTGGGCTCCGCGCTGGCCCAAACCAAGCGCCAAAGCCAAGACGATACAACTCCTACACCAATGAGTTCTTTCCATCTCAATAGTCCCTTCCAGCCGAGTTGCGTTCGATCATCTGTGCCGTCCGTTCACAATCATACACCTTCAACTCATCAATCACTCCTCTGGTAGCGACGCCGACCACCGCCCGCGCCGGTCCCTGCAATCTGCTCGATGGCTTCGCCGCGAGATAGAGTTTCACGCATGAGTCGTTTCTCCTCTCAACCCTTAATCCCCGTCAGCGTGATTCCCTGGATAAACGTTCGCTGCGCGAAGAAGAACAGGACGATTATTGGGACCGTGATGACCGTAGTCACTGCCATCAGCATTCCGGGGTAGGAACCGTACTGGCTGGAGAAGCTGGCGAGCCCAAGGGACAGAGTGTACTTGTGCTCGTCAGCGAGGTAGATCAGAGGTCCGAGGTAGTCGTTCCATGTTGCGAGGAAAGAGAACAACCCGACGGTGGCGAGCACCGGTTTGCTGAGCGGAAGGATCACGCGGCGATAGATGTCCCACTCGGAGCAACCGTCGATCCGCGCGGCTTCACTCAGTTCATAGGGCACGGACAGAAAGAACTGGCGCATGAGGAAGATGTAGAACGCGCTGCCGAAGAAGTGTGGGACGATGAGCGGGAGAAAAGTGTCCACACATCCGAGTTTGGCAAACATGACGAAGATCGGGACCATTGTCACCTGAAACGGCAGCATCATGGTTCCGAGAATGACGTAGAACAGCACATCGCGGCCGCGCCAACGGATTCGTGACAGGCCGTAGGCGACTAACGAACAGGACAGCAACGTGCCAGCCACGGACAACACGCAGAGGACTGTCGTGTTGAGGAGGTACTGCCAGAAGGGAATGAAGGCCAGCCCTTCCGGGTAGTTGCGAAATGTCAGGGGATTCGGGATCCACTCCGGCGGGAAACGGAGGATCTGCTTGTCGGTCTTCAACGAAGAGGTGATGAGCCAGAGCAGCGGAACAAGAAAGGCCGCGCTGAGTAAGAGGAGAGCGCCCTGCGCGGCAATCGCTGCACGCGTCGAGAGTGGGCGTCCCTGGATTTCGTCCGACATGCCTATCCGCCCTCCCCACCTGCGTAGTAAACGTACCGGGCTGAGGACTTGAACAGCAAAATCGTCAGCCCAACGATGAGCAAGAACAGAATCCACGCCAGCGCGCACGCATACCCCATCTTGAAATCGGCGAAGGCTGTGTTGAAAAGATAAAGCGAGTAGAACAACGTCGAGTCCACCGGTCCCCCGGTGCCGCGGGTCATCACGTAGGCAGGGGTGAAGAACTGGAACGCACCGATGAGGCCCATGATCAGCACGAACAGAATCTGCGGACTGAGGAACGGGAGGGTCACGTGACGGAAGCGATACATCGTGGTGGCGCCGTCCATCTCAGCCGCCTCATGGAGTTCTTCTGGCACGTCCTGCAGTCCCGCGAGGAAGATCATCATTGTTCCCCCGACGCCCCAGATACTCCACAGGATGATGGCTGGCTTCGCCCACGCGGGGTCAGCGAACCAACCGGGCGGTTGCCCCAGATGGAGTCTTGCGAACAGGGGCCTGAGCAGCGCATTGATGGCGCCGTTCTGAGGGTTGAAGAGCCAGATCCACAGCACTGAGCTTGCGACCAGCGGGACGATTGACGGCACGAAGAAGAAGGTGCGGTAGAGCGCCTGGCCTCTGACCTTCAGGTTCAGCAGCAGAGCCAGACCCAGCGCGACGATCGTTCCGAGAGGGATCGCGAGCGCTGCGAAGTACGCTGTATTCGCCAGCGACTTCCAGAACAAGTCGTCGCGCATCAGGTGACTGTAGTTCGCCGTGCCAACCAAGACGGGCGGTTTCATGACGCTGTAGCGAGTAAAGCTGTAGTAGAAAGAGGCGACCACCGGATAGAGAGTGAAAAGGCACAGACCCAGGATAACCGGTAGGCAGAAGAGCAGCCCAAGGGGCATCCGAGGACGCTCGAGGGTCGTTTGCTTCGCGCCACTCATGATCTCCCCTTCCCTCCCTGTCCAAGGATGTCCAGTTCCCTCTGGGTCGCCACACGCGCTCGAGCGAGCGCTTCTTTCGGTGTCGCCTTTCCGTAAACGGCGGCGTCTACCGCTCGCGACAGCTCACGCATGTATCGAGCTTGCACGGGCATCACGGGGCGTTGGTGTCGGCACTCCTGAAGTATCTGGAGGAATTTGTCGTAGTGTTTCTTCCCGCGCACAGTCTCGAAGTAGGGAGAAGTCTTGAGTCCCGGAAACAGCCCCGTCGACTTCCCAGCCAGCTCCGTTCCCTCCGTGCTCGCACAGAGCCATCGGACGAACTCCCAGGCCGCGTCGCGGTTGCGGGCGCCGTTCGGCAGAGCCACGCACCAACCACCCACCCAGGAACTGTGCTGCTCGCCCTCGGGCGGCGAGGGAATGTAGGTAACGCCATAGTCGAGGTCGGGCGCGTAGCGCGCAAGGTCGGCGATGCCGCCGATGTGCAGGCACATCATCGCGACCTTGCCGGTGATGAAGGGGTTCTGCTCCGCTGAGCCAAATCCTTGCTGCAAGCTCGCGACTTTGGTCACGTCGTACTGCTTCGCATAGCTCACCATCCACTCCAGAGCCTTCACAACTCTCTCGTTGTCTGCTGTGATGCGGTTGGTTTTGTAATCGAAGAAGTCACCGCCGAACGCCCAACCCCAAGTGAAGATGGAGTTGGCTTGGCCATACTGCGCCCAGGGAATCAGTCCAACCCGCACCAACTCGCCCTTCTCGAACATGGTAAGCGCCCTGGCGTATCGATCGAGTTCTTCAATGGTCTTCGGAGGTCTCTCGGGGTCGAGACCAGCCTTTCGAAACGAATTTTTGTTCCACACAAAACCAAAGTTCGGGTCGGCACAGAAGGTCATCGCCCACACATTGCCCTCGTAGGCGTTCTGCCTCCAGCAAGGGGCGAAGTAGTCCTTCTCGTTGATGCCGGACTGTTTGCAGAGGTTGGTAAGTGGTTCGAGCGCGCCCCACTCAGCCCACGACGCAACCTGCGGTCCATCCACGAAAATGACCTCAGGCGGCTTACGCGCGGCGACGGCAGTGAAGAACTTCTGGTTCGTCGCCAGGTCGTTGGCGGCGAAGACCGGGCGAAGATCAATGTCGGGGTGGGTCTTCCTGAAGGCATCGCAGACTTTGTTGAACCCCTCCGCCATCGTCCCGCCCCACACGTGCCAGACGCGGACGAGCTTTTTGCCGTGGACCTTTGTCTGTTCATGTGTGCACCCGCCCAGGAACAACGCGATGAAAAGCACTCCCATCTTGCTTTCTACGGCGCTCCTGCCGCGCAGCCTGATCGTCAAGCTACAGGCTGGCTTGTCTGTCTGACCTTCGGTGAGAGTGTTCATCGATTGCTGGGGGGGTGTTTGCCTGAAGCGTAAAGAATCCTCCGTACCGACTGCAGACCCTCTCGATTTAGATGCAAAGCCTCTACGGTTGCCCGTCCAGTTGCGGTGCGACCGAGAATCAAAGACGCATCATGGCTCCACGTGAAGTGTTGTCCCCATCGTTGCTTACGGGGATGGAAAAGGTGAACCAGTTGTCCGGTTTCAGGGTCGGTTGCATGGGTCCGGATCGATTTGTGGGAGTTGCAGCCCGTGCACGCCAAAGCGAGGTTGTCGAATGAGGTTTCGCCGCCCCGGCTTCGCGGTAGAATATGATCGACGCAGAGTCGCATCTGCTCAGAGAATTCGGCCTGATGGCGACAGTATTCGCAACACCCTCCGGCCCCGTCGAAGACAGCACGTCGAATGGATTCCGGGACGTGCTTAGAGGACATCCCGGCTCCCGGTTAGGCCCAACTGACGCATCATTTCCGACAGGTCGACGCCGCGTCGGCGAGCCAGTTCGGAGAGGGATTCCAGACGTCGCGCTTCCCGATGTTCAGCGCTATCCGTGAGTTGGAGAAGCTCCTCGTGTTCCCTCGGGGTGATCGTACCTTCTCTTAACCGGGTCAAGAGCCTTTTCAGCCGACGCTCCGTTGACACCGGTAGTTTCTCCGTGGCTGCTGCCACCAGCGCGGACTCCCCGCCATCATCCACCACTGCTCTGTCCTGACGCGCCTGCCATCGGGCAGCCTTCTGCAAAAAGTCCCTCAAATCTTCCGGTGGAAGTTGCTTGGCCGCGGTCAGTAGGTCATTCGTCGTCAGTTGAGCGGACACTCGTACGGTTGGCATTCTCTCACCTCCTCAAGGTAACTGCATTCTATCCGATTTGCCGGATCGCATCAACGCCGTGGATATTAGTGTTCCGCCCACCTCAACCCCGGCGTCTTCCCCTCACCAATCATCTTCCAGAAGGTGTCCTTCATTTCAGCGTAAATCCCCTTGATCCCATCGGCGTGTTTGTCTCGGTAGATGGGTAGCAACACATCGGGCTTTGGGATGTCGCGCTGCGCAGTGAGACGCTCGGCATAGTCGTGAATCACGTGAGTGACCGGTCGCCAAGTGCGGTCGGGATTAAGGATGCCGTAGTCGCTACGCTCACCCGTCCGATACCCGCCTGGGAACCACCAGCAGACCGTGCCATTGGCGCCAGACCGAAGGACCATTTCGTAGAAGTCTTTGTAGAAGTTCCCCTGGAACTTGAGGGCGCCTTCGTCATCCTTCATGCGGTTGTTGTCCCACACGCTATAGCCAAACTCGGCCCACATCACCGGTGTCTCCGGAGCGGCGCACCGTGAATAGGCAGCGGTAAACCAGCCATCCTTCACTCGCTCCCAGTCGCCAATACGACCGTAGCCCTCGGGACACATCAGGTCCACCGCGCCTGCAAGACCTTTGAAGTCGTAGGGCATCCCTTCCTGACCACACGTCGGGTCGCCGGCGACGCTCATGCGAAAGCTGACGAGGTGATTCGGGTCCACGCTACGGACCAGCCGACGCGCCTCTCCATACTTCTCGTGGAGCAGGTCGTCTACGAAACGTCGATACGCGACAACCATCTTCGCCCACGCTCCGTCGTGGGACACTTGCTCGTTCGACGGCCCAGTCACTTTGCCGTCTGCGCGAGGGATAGCGAACTCCCACGCTTTCTCTGCTGCCTCGGTGCTGCCGTGCCTGGCAGCCACCCATTGCTCCCAGTTGGTGTCCCATTGCATGCGCGCGTCGTAGCTTCCGAAGCTCGGCTCCCATGCGAGGTCGTAGGCGAAGACGGTATCGTTCTCAGCAAGGCGATGCTTCTCAATCAGCGCGCGCATCTCATCCCACCGGAAATCCATCGGGGTTCCGGGGCGCAGGGACAGGTTGACCTTAATCCCTTTCCGCTCACACCGAAGCAGGAGGTCGAGGAGGTTGTGCGAGTCGAGCGACCGGTAGTAGATAAACACGCTCACCATGTTCATCCCGATGGCTTTGATGTCTTCGAGGTCGCGCTCGATGATGTCCGGATCGTACGGCTGGGGGTCGAACCAGTATTCAAAGTATTCGCCGTCGTCTACACCCACGCCGGAAGATGGCATGTAGTTGACGCCGTGTGGATACCACTTCCTTCCGCCAAGATAGAAGTCTCCGGCCCCGGTTGTCAAGAAGGTCGGTGACTTCGAGGGTCGCCACATGGAAAGCGGGTGCTGCACGGCGTCGATGACTTTCCCGTCCCGAGTCAGGGTCACCTTGACCACGTAATCCTGACTGGAGAATTGGCCTGGCGACCAGGTATTCTGGACGGTTCGTCGTTTGCCCGCTTCCACGGAAAGGGACAGGGTCTTTTCAAAGACAGACTTGTGCGTCTTCGTCTCGGTAACGGAGAGACCGATCTGGACCGTCGCCCGTCGCCTTCCGAAGTTAGCGACTTCGGCGCCGAGGTCTACTTGTTCGCCGTCCACATAAGCGAAGTATCGCGAGCCGCCTTCGTAGAGGAATACGCCATCGAGCATTCTCTCGACCACTGAGGCGACAGACTCCGCCACCTGGGGCTGTTGGAAGAAACCGGAATCAGTGATTGGGATGGAAAGGTAGACCCCGCCCTCGAAAGGCGCTTTTCCATTGAGGATCAACGCGGCGGCCGCCCCTCCGATCGTCCCGTCGCCATTCGTTGCGTCGAGCAACGGCACCCATCGCCAGCGACGGTTCTTGCCGAAGCCTGTGCCTGAAGGCCGTGGGTGCGGAGCGAGGGTCGTCGCTGGTTGCGGCAGGCTCCTCGGCTGCCAGAGAATCTGCCGCGGGTTTGGCGCGACCTTCTTCAGTCCGGTCACTTCATACACCTTGTAGGTAGGTGAGATACCCTCGATGAGAGGCAGGGAGAGGTCTGCGTTGAGAGCGGCGTCCAGTCCGGCCCATTCGGTCGGCATGGGCGCTGTGGCGACCTGGTCGAGCCAGATCTCATGCTTACCCGGGCCCACGATGTGTGTGTGGGTGAAGGCGAGACCAACCACGAGCTGCACTGCATTCCCGGGTTTGAAGCAATCACCCGGCCCGCCGCGACCTTTGCTGCCGCTGTCATGCCAGTAACGGAAAGCGGAGGGTGGGAGGGCATAAGCTTTCCACTTCGTCGCGAGAGGGACCACGGCAATCCATCGCGAGCCATCCTTCTCACGCCACTCGACAGAGAGTTCGCCGGTCTTCTTGTCCCCGCGCGCATAGAAGCAGGTGAGTTGATGGCCTTGCGGGAAGGGGCTCTCCAATACAGGGGAGGCGAAGGTATCCCAGCCAGTGAGGTCCTCGATGTTGAGATGCGCGCAGTGGGAATCTTCTGACTGTCCCGGGAGTTCCAGGCTGAAGCCGGCCTTCGCTTCGCGGTTGTTGCTTTCCCGTCGCCACGATGACGCGTCACCTTTCTCGAAGTCCATGAACACCCGCCGCCCCGGCGCCTCTGCCAGCGCAGTGAGCACGCCCTCCCGGTCGAACCACTTGCCGTTTGCCTGCCACACCACCTGGCTGAAGGCGGGTCCGTTCAACGCCACCAGGTCGCCCCCAGACTCGAGGAAGGTCTGGAGGCTATCCAGTGCGGACGCAGGGAAGAGGCGCGAGTCGCCGAGGAGAAGCAGGTCAAAGTGGGCCGTGGTGAGCAGGTAAGGATTCGAGATCGCCTCGGCATCGAGTCTCGTAACACCGAGGCCGCATTTCGCCAGAGCTTTCGACAGGACCCGCGGGACGCTTCGATCCAACCCAGGGAGGTCGTCAGTGAGGAGCGCGACATTGCCCTTTACGGAACGGTGATATCCCAGGCGCTTGAGTGCAGGTTCGACCTGGCCTTTCATCTCTTCCAGCCTCCTTGCCTGCGAGCGGGCGATGACGCGGATGATAGGAGTATGAACAATCGGCGCGAGGGGCTGCTGCCAGTCCTCACCCAGCCAACCGGCGATGAGAATCTCCTTCGCAGCGGCTAGCGCCGGCGCGCGCAGGGTGAAGGCGTGCTTGCCTTTCCCTCTCACCTCGACGATATCGCCTCCAATGACGGTGTGTTGGAGGGTCTTTGTCTCCGCATGTAGTTTCGCACCTCCCAGCGGGATCTCATAGGAGATTGACACCTGGAACGGTTCCTCTTCGACCACCCACGCCGGGGGTGGTTCGAAGTCGCAACGGTATGTCTGTGCATGAGCAAGATCCATCTGAACGACGAGCACTACAAGCAAAACAAATCGCTCCAAAGCCTTATCCTCCGTATCAGGGTAACCTTACTTCTGTCCTGGTAGAACCACCTGTCCTTGCGGGTCCTCGTCCCATCGCGGCCAGACGTTGGTGTGTCCGCATGCGGTCTTCATAGGCGCCCTCCAGTTTCGCGGACGAAGTAACGCCATCCCACTCGCCGATAGGCGGAAGGTCAGCCGCCTGTCCGACATGCGCGAGCAGGACCGCCAGAAACAGAAGCAATCTGTCGGTGGCGTTTATAGCTTTCCTCATTACACCTTTACGGCTGTCGATTTGGAGGCTTTGGCGACTTCTTGCGCGGTCACTTCACGTCCGAGCACACTTGAGAGATAGATCCCTTCCGAAATGAGCATTGTATTCAGCGCCAGCTCCGCGGTGGGCAGCAGCTTGACGCGCCCCTGCAACGCCGCGACCCAGTGCTGCTGCGGTCCGTCATAGGCGTCGGCGTTCTTCCGAAGAGTATGCCAACGGTAACTGGCCGAGTCCACGTTCACCGTGCTGTTCAGGTCGAGGTCCCCGATGCTGCGGAAGAAACCGAAGGGACTCAGACGAATGCCGCCTTCGCTGCCCACGATGCTCGAACCTTCAAAGGAGTCGAGGTGAATCGCCCACGATTCGATGAGGTCCAGCGTGATGTCGTCGTTGAAGCGAACCAGCCCGAGCCCAAGCTCCTCCACGTTATAGCCGCTCGACTTCAACCGCGCCGGGTCGATGGCTGTCTCTTGATAGGTCTTCCCACTCACTCGCACAACTTCAGGATTGCCAAGCAGATGGAGCATCTGCGCGATGTGGTAGACGCCCATATCGTAGAGCGCTCCACCACCACAATTCTGCTTTTGGACGAAGGAGGCGGTTCCGTAGCCGTCCACATAAGGCCGTCCCCGGCGCCGAAAGCCGGTGGACCGGGCGTGGTAGATCTTCCCGATATGTCCCTCGTCAATCAAGGCCTTCGCGACCTTCGTCTCGTTGGAATAGAGCGTCGAGAGTTGGATGCTCAGCTTGAGCTTAAGCTTCGCGGCGGTGTCAAGCATCGACTTCGCGTCGCAGTACGATCCCGCCATCGGTTTCTCGCAGTAAACGTTCTTCCCGGCTTTCAACGCTTCAATGGTCATCGGCGCGTGGAAGTTATTGTGGAGGCAAACATCCACCGCGACTATCTCGTCGTGGCGCAGCAGTTGCCGGAAGTCGGTGTAGACGTTTGGGATACCGAACTGCTCTCCAACGCGTTTCACCTCCGCCTCGTTGATATCCGCCGCGGCCACCACCTCCACGTCGGGGATGGTCTTGTAGGTGTTCAGATGATGCTTGCCAATCTGACCGACGCCGATGATTCCAACACGCACTTTCTTCTTTGCCATTTTGAGTCTCCTTGGTGATCTGATCCGTGGATGAGAGGAGGAGGAGATGAAGCGAAGGAGGGATGACCCGATCACTGTTTGATCTCTCCTCCTGTCATCTGCTAATCTCTTCATCCCTTTATCTCCTCATCCTCTTGCTACAACCCTCCTGATCAGGTCAATCGTCTTCCTCGCTCCTTCATACTCAACACCATCCTTGGGACAGCTCTCGACACCCCAACAGCCTTGATAGCCCG
>JACQGJ010000102.1 GCA_016199605.1 Armatimonadota bacterium
GGCCGCGTCGCCGAAATTGCAGGACATGTATCCCAGCATCCCCGCGCCAAACTGCCGCGCCGCTCCGCGCTGGAAGGCCAGCCGCATCGCCAGCCCGGCACCGGAAGTGTGGTCCTCATGGCCTATCCATCGGCAGCCCCAATTCCCCAGGGCGTGAGCATAACCCAACATGCCGGCGGAAGTGCAGCTAATCACGTTCCTCCAGCCGTCGCTGACTGGAGAACCGGAGTAGCTCGTATACTTCGCGTTGGTCGCCTCTGTGAAAGCTCGACTCAGGATCTGGTAGATTTCGGCCCGGCTCTTCGCGGTAGAAATCCGGTCGTTCAGGTCTTTGGCGTCGTAGGTCAGATACCCGAGGCTCTCACCCGCTATGTATCCCACGAACTGATCTTTCATGGCGCTGAAGCTGCGGAAGATGGATTCCTTGGATTCCTGAGTGCCGGCAAAGTTCGGCTCGCCATAGTTCAGGAGGACTCCAAACGGTCGCTTGGTTTGCGTAAGCCACTTCAGGAACGGCGAATCGCTGGAGAACTGCGCGGGGAGGAAGGGAATGTGAATGACAGGGGCGATCATCGGGCTGGAGAAGATGGGAAGGTCCTCGCGCCCGGCGAACTTGCGTTTGAAATCCTCCGTCCAGCCAGAGTCGATGTGGAAGGGATATTTCTGCCAGGGAGAGCTCCCGTTCGCCAACTCCTTGAGCCACCCCTCACCAACGTTCCAAAGCATCAAGAGGGGATGGCCAGGGAAGGACCTCAATTTCCACGAAGGGGATACCGCGAAGTTGTTGGTTCGCGCGGCCAGCGGGGCGCGAGGAGGGCGTCCTTCTTTGAGATAAGCCTCGAGGGGTCGCCAGGCCGCCATCATCGGCTTCTCTTTGTGGTGTGGACGATATTCTTTGTCCGTTGTCAGACAGAAGCAGTCCACTTGTCTTCGGGCTTCTGTCGGCCCCGGCGTGTAGAGCTCCAGAAGCGCCGGTCCTTCGGACAGCTCGACCTCAACGAAGTCCCAACCAAAGGCCCATTTCCAGAACAGTTTCATCTGATCGTTCTCATCGATGACCGGCTCGGCCCCAAAACGATGATCGGTCTTCACCTGTTTGTTCTGCGAAATCCTGACGCCAAACTCCTCCCTGGCTTCCCGGTAGTCTGCATACCGAACCCAGAGACGATATCGGCCTGAAACAGGAACCTCGAAAGGGAAAGAGGCAACCGCGGAAGGCTCGTCAGCTCGCGCTGCGATCGACATCCATTCGCTTTCTCCTCCCTGTGTCCATTCCGCAGCCACGCCAGGCCCGGAGATTCCCCAGGTGCCCTTTGCCTGACGGTCCTCTTTGAAGTAGGAGAAATTTGCGCCTTTGACCCCGAGTAGGTGTTCGCTCTCAATCCAGACGGATTGCGGCACCGGGGTCTGGGCGACCCCCTCGGTCCGGACCCAAAGAGAGAGCAGCGCGAGGGTCCACCTCGCCACGTTCGGTGCAAGAAAAGAGACGAAGGGACGGCTGAGTCCGCTCAAGGGAGAAGTGCCAGGGGTGTGCATATCATGCCTCCTACGCAGGTGACGGGGATGGAAGTTTCGCGAACCAGGACATGGCGCTCGATGAAAATACCATCGTGACCCGCGCCTGTCAAGGCGCGTGGCCCGGCAATTGACACTCCCTTCTCGTGTGCTATAATGGCGGGCGTTGTTCGGAAGAACCCCCACGCTGGCACTGGCGGAGGGGATGAACTGATCCTTTGGAGGCACAACAGAGAATGTACAAAATCGCTGTGATTCCCGGCGACGGTACGGGGCCGGAGGTCGTTCGGGAAGCACTGAAGGTGGCCGACGTCGCAACACAGAAGGCAGGAATCAAGTGCGATTACACTTTTTTTGATTTTGGTGGCGACCGGTATCTGAAAACCGGGGAAGCACTGCCCGATACGGCAGTCGATGTGATGCGCCAGTTCGACGCCATGTTTCTCGGAGCCATCGGCCACCCGGACGTGGCCCCGGGCGTCTTGGAGAAAGGTATTCTTCTCCGCCTCCGGTTTGAGCTGGACCAATATGTCAACGTGCGGCCCGTAAAGCTTTATCCCGGTGTAGAGTGCCCGTTGAAGGATAAAGGGCCGGAACACATTGACTTCGTGGTCATCCGCGAAAACACCGAAGGACTCTATGGCGGCATGGGAGGATTCCAGTACAAAGGCACGCCTCAAGAGGTCTCCACGCAGATCCACTGCACCACGCGCTTTGGCGCGGAGAGAGCCATCCGCTTCGCCTTCGATCTGGCCCGGAAGCGCAAAGACATGAACCAGTTGCACCTCGTGGGGAAAACCAACGTTCTCACCTTCGTGCATGACACCTGGTGGAGAGCTTTCAACGAGGTGGGCGAGAGCGACTACCCCGATATCAAACGTGAATACGCCCACGTGGATGCGACGTGCATGTGGTTCGTGAAGAACCCCGAGTGGTTTGACGTGATCGTTGTCGAGAACATGTTTGGCGACATCATCACCGACCTCGGCGCCATGATCCAGGGGGGCATGGGGATCGCCGCGGGCGGGAACATCAACCCCAACGGCGTGTCCATGTTCGAGCCGATTGGAGGCTCCGCCCCCAAGTATACTGGACAGAATGTAATCAACCCTCTTGCAGCCATCTGCGCGGTCCAGATGATGTTCGACCAACTGGGCGAGGCACAGGCGGCTGAGTTGATCGAGTCAGCGGTTGTAAAAGCCCTCACCTGCGGCAAGGTCAAGTCCCTGAGCGTCGGGAAGATGGGGTTGAGCACAACGGAAGTGGGAGACCTCGTCGCTGGTTACGTGGCGGACGCCTGAGTTCTTATACTCGTTAAGGAGGAGAATCTCCTGTTGTGAGACAGTTGGACGCCTGCCCGTAGGGCAGGAGTCGAACCTACCACGGCGGGCGGGTTCGACAGTCCAACTGTCTCACAACAATGTGGTGTTTTCAACCTTAACGAGTATAGCGATGCAGGCAAAATGAAGTTCCTCGCCGACGTCATGCTTGGCAAATTGGCGCGGTGGCTGCGCATCCTGGGATGCGACGTTGCCTATGACCCGGCATGGGAGGACGAAGAGCTTCTGGAGTTATCACACCGGGAGGGACGCGTGCTCCTGACTCGCGATACCCGACTGGCGTGCCGCCGACGGGCTCAGAACTGTTTACTGGTCGCCGGTGATCACTGGCGTGAGCAACTGAAACAGGTAGTGAAGGTCTGCAGGATCGAAGTCGGGAAGTGCGGGGCTATACACTTCTCCCGATGTGTCGAATGTAACGGCATCCTCGAACCCACCGATAAAGCCACTGTCCGCTACAGAGTTCCGGCACACATCTCTGACTCCCACGAGGAGTTCCGGCAATGCCTTGAATGCCGGCGAATCTACTGGCGCGGAACTCACTGCCAAGCCATACAAGGTATCCTGGCGGAGTTGTTTCCCTGAACGCTGCGTCGTGGGCCTCAGTATACACAAACCATATCGAAAGGATTCAGCTACATGGGTAAGTTTGATCAGTACGGCGAGATGACAGCCTTCGCCCTCGACGCCGTGTACAAGTCGTTAACCAAGATTCGGGCGTTAGCGGGAGGCGGCACTGAAACGGTCGCCACCCGAGAGGGGGAGTACAAGGCGTGGGATCCGGAGGTCTTCAGGGTTGACAAGGAGTCGGAAGATAACTTCGTAGCCTGCGTGGAAGCTGCGGGGCTAAATGCCGTCATACTGTCGGAGGAGTTGAAACGCAAAGAGATCGCGGGCCAGGGAGATTTGGTCTATGTCATCTCCGATCCCTTCGATGGAAGCCTCCTTTACAAGCGTCAGATTCCTGCGTTCTGGTTCACCTCGCTGGCGGTGTTCGACAAAGATGGGAATCCCCTGACTGCCGTTGTAGGCGACTGTGCGGCAAACTCGGTGGACTTCGCGACGGAAGAGAAGGCCTACACGGGCAAATTCGTGGAGGGCGAGTTGGTGGGGGTCCACGAGATCACTCCCTCCAAGGTGACCGAGCTGAAGAACGCTTTCCTCGAATCCTACTTGATGAAACCGAAGTTCCTGTATCCGACGGTCCTCAAGTACCAGCCCCTGCTCTCAAAGCTGAAGTTCATCTTGCCAAACGGCGGCCCGGCTGGGTTCGCCGACGTCGCCGCGGGACGGGTCGACATCTATTTCGCCGTAGGCCAGCCCTACATCGAGATTTTCTCGGGATGCGCCATTGCCCAACGAGCGGGGTGCGTCATCACTACCTTTGACGGTAAGCCCATCCAGTTTGAAGACAATATCGATCAGTGCTACGATGTGCTCTGCACCTCAAACCAGGAACTCCACGACAAAGTCCTGGAAGAGCTTTCTCAGATTTAGTAAAACCAACAGGAGGAAAGATTACAGTGTTCAGACCAGAGGAGTTTTTCGATCTATCCAGCTACGAACACGCCGCGATTTTCGAGGGCGTGGTGGACGTGTGGGAAGTACTCAAGAGGATTGAGGGATATGTGAAGGCAAACCTGAACCCCGGTATCAACGGCAAAGTCATGGACTACGCCTATGTTGCCGACGACGTTTACATTGGCGAAGGGACCGTCGTCGAACCCGGCGCCGTCGTGAAAGGTCCGACCATCATCGGGAAAAATGTGGAGGTCCGCTCCCATGCCTACCTTCGTGGCGGAATCATCGTCGGCGATGGTTCAGTCGTGGGCCACACGTCCGAACTCAAGAACTGCCTCCTGATGGCCGGCGCTCAGGTTCCTCACTTCAACTATGTGGGCGACAGCGTCCTCGGCGTTCATGCGCACCTCGGGGCGGGAGTGAAAATCTCCAACCTGAAAATCACCCGCGATGAAGTGGTGCTCACCGTGGAGGGTCAGAAGTACCCGACCGGTCTCAGGAAGTTCGGGGTCATCATGGGCGACGATGTCGAGGTCGGATGCAATGCCGTCTGCAATCCGGGCACCGTTATCGGCCCGAGAACCCTGGCCTATCCGAACATCTCCATCGGGGGTTACTACCCGGCGGACTCGATCATCAAACTGCGTCAGACGCATGAAATCGCCGCGCGGAAAACGCGATAGCCGACTCTGTTCGGTGGGGATATTCATCCCCGGCGAACGTTACGAGTCCCTGTGACTGAACTGACCGACGACTTGGAGGCTGGAGTATCCTCTCTGGCGGCGTGAAAGGGTTGTGCAGGACATGCCAGTAGTCAAAATTGGTGTTGTGGGTGGCGGGAGGATGGGGCTGAACCATCTGCAGACCTTCCGTCAGATGGGGTATTCCCGCCAGGCTGAGTTAGTGGCTCTGGCTGACATCAGTCCGAAGATCCGTGACCAGCGCGCAGAACAGTTCGGACTCGAGGTCTATGAAGACTTCCATGAAATGCTGGACCAAGAAGACTTGGATGCGGTATCGGTCGTGACGCCGGATCACCTGCACACTGAAGTCGCCGTCGCCGCAGCCAACGCAGGAAAGCACGTGCTCGTCGAGAAGCCGATGGACCTGACGGTCGAAGGTTGTCAGGAAATGATCGAGGCGGCCAGAGACGGGGGAGTTCTTCTGATGGTCGCTTTCCACAAGCGCTACGATCCGGAGCATCGCAACCTCGAAAACGCCCTCACCGAAGGACGGCTGGGTAAGATACTCTATGGCCATGTACACATGGAGGATCGCATCGAGGTGCCCACCGAATGGTTCCCGCAATGGGCGCCAGGGAGTTCGCCGGCCTGGTTTCTTGGTGTGCATTTCTACGACCTGGTTCGCTGGATGCTGAAGAGCAATCCCAGGCGGGTCTTTGCTACAGGTCACAAAGAGAAACTGTTGCGCGACTTTGGCATCGACTCCTATGACGCGATCCAGGCGAAGGTGGAGTTCGACAACGGTGCGTCCGTCGTCTTCGACACGGCGTGGATCCTTCCGAACCAGTTCCAGGCGGTCGTCGATCAGGGCCTCCGACTCGTGGGGACCGAGGGAGTGTGGGCGGTCGATACTCAGAATCGCGGCTCCCTCGCCTGTACTGAGACGACCGGAACCCGAAGCTACAACAACTTCGCGCTGGCGGATCGGAAGGACAAATGGGGAAGGACCTGTTATAGTGGCTACGTGATCGAGTGCATGCAGGATTTCGTCGACAACGTCAGCTATCTGATGTCGGGAGGAAGCCTGGACGAATTGCACGGCAGATATCCCTCAGGCGAAGATGGCCGGGAAGTGACTCGCATGGCGGCCGCAGTGCATGAGAGCGTCCGGCGAGGCGCAATTGTCGACCTGCACGCCGATGAAAGTAACGCTAATCACAAGGGTCAGGAGGAAACCGATGAAAAGTAGAGATTGCTCGTTGCGTACTGTTGGTGTGTTATGCACGTTCCTTGTGCTATGCGGTTATGTGGTGTTCGCCGCCCCCAGGGAGACAGAAAGCAGGAGAGGGAAATCACCGTCAACACCCGCGAAAGGGGAGGTGCAGCCAGCCGGCCGCACGGCAAAGGCCGGACCGAAGGCCCGTTCGACGGTTGCCGGGAAACCAGGACCAGCCGCGTTAAAGACCGCTTCCACTCCCGCAACCACCGTCGTAGTTGACTCCTTGACCCTCAAGGAATCCACGACCCTCACGGAGTTCCTCAAGGCTGTGCAAGCAAGAACCGGCGCCCAGATCAAAGTGGACGATTCCGCCAAAGCGTATGCAGCGACCTACACGTTTCCTCCGTACCTCGCAGGGACCAAGGTCGATATCCGCAAAGTCCCTGAGGCGATGAACTTCATCACGCGTGGCGGCTGGGAAGGAAGCAAGCTTTCTGAGACTGCGCGTGACAGAGCGGGCCCCAACTACATGCTGGCCCATGCCCCCATCTCAGCTCCTGGTTCGCCTCGCCGCTGGGTCTGCAACAACCGCTGCTGGGACTGGACCGTGGAAAAGGAGTTGGTGACAGTGGCCCTTGCCGCCACGGCCGCAGCTTCAACGAAGAAGGAACCAACCAAAGCGGCAGTGGCCCCTAAAGGCAAAACCCTCGTGGCCTCCACGAAGCCTGCAACTACCACCGTCAAACAAGTCGTTGTCGTGAAATTTCGGAAACGGGTGGCTGATGACGGTGATGTGACCGTTACCCAACCCGTGGCCCTGGGTAACGTGAAGGACGACTACACTCTGCGAACGACAGTGGAACTGCTCAAAGCGAAGGCCGGCGTTGCGATCAACATCGTCGGCAGCGAATTCGCCCCGGCGGAAAACCCCGGAGGCGTTGCGCCGAAGCTGGTGCCGATGGCCATGCGCTCGATTCCCCTGCCTCTTCGGGCGAAGTTGGATCAGCCCATTACGGTTGGAAACGCTCTATCCATCCTGGCCGCCGGTCTCAACCTGTACACCGGAAAAAGCGGCGGCGACTGGAAATGGAGCTCCTATCAGGCTCCCACCGATGACGATG
Organism: Armatimonadota bacterium; assembly: GCA_016199605.1. Lineage (GTDB taxonomy): Bacteria > Armatimonadota > Abditibacteriia > CG2-30-59-28 > CG2-30-59-28 > JACQGJ01. Next base: position 7,400 of record JACQGJ010000102.1, read on the forward strand.
GCAACCGTCAGGTCATCTATACGCTGAGGGACTACGGGAGAGTCTGAGTCCGGGTCCGAGTTGCACTGGTTCCTTATGGTTGCCGTTGCGGGGAGGACAATCTGCCTATCCTCCGGCCCCAGTAGTCGGTTAGTCCAGGATCGTCAAGGGGACCGAGAGTGCCAGTCTCCGGCGTCTCTGCTCCGTCAAGCAGGAAGTCAATGTAGGCTCTCAAGCGGAC
>JACQGJ010000103.1 GCA_016199605.1 Armatimonadota bacterium
CGACGACTGGCAGGAGATGAAGAAGCGTTACGACCCGCGCGACCTCCGCCGCTATCCGCGGTCGTGGAGTCCGGAGCTTCTCGAACACTGGCGAACGACGCCCAACCCGGTGGGTTTGACCCTCGAATGGGGTCCGGGGCGATCCATCAAGAACGGCTACATGCTTGGGCTTGAGACTTTCCTGGACCTCTTGGTCAGCGCCCCCGACTTCGTTCACGACCTCTTCGACTTCTGGGCGGACTTCTCCATCGAGCTGGCGCGCCCCATCGTCGAGGCGAAGTGTGTGGACTTTGTGTGGATCTCCGAAGATGGCATGGGGTACAAGAACAGCACCCTCGTGTCACCTCAAATGTACCGCACTTTCTGGTTGCCCTTCGTGAAGCGAGTGACGGACTTCTTCCGCAACGCCGGCGTTGACGTGATCGGCTACTACACCAGCGGCAATATCACGCCACTCATTCCTTGCTTCCTCGAGGCGGGGATCAACCTGTTCGGCCCACTGGAGGTGGCTGCCGACATGGACGCAGTGGCGCTGCGCAAGGAGTACGGTCGTGAGGCGCTGATGATTGGGAACATCGGTCGCGGCGCTCTGATGGAGGGGCCGGAGGCGGTGGAGCGCGAGTTCAACTCGAAGGTTCCGTGGCTCATGGAACAGGGAGGCTACATCCCGGCGATAGATGACATGGTGCTGCCCGACATTTCCTTCGAGAGCTTCATGCGCTATTTGGAGTTGGTTCGGAGATCGTAGAGAGGAAGCCTTATGAAGAAGGTTGGTATCATCGGGGGTGAAACGCACATTGGCGAGGTGACGAACCTCCGGGGCGGGGCTCTGGAAGTGGTCGGCGCGGCGGTGCGGGAGGATCAGACCAAGTGGGCAACGGAGGCTTTCGGAGTCCCGGTTGTCACAGACTACCGGGAACTGCTCGTGCGGGAGGACGTCGATCTCGTCGCCGTCGCCAACGAAAACGATCTGCGAGGCAAGGTGGTGCTCGATGCTCTGCTGGCGGGGAAAGACGTTGTCGTTGACAAGCCGCTGGCGATCACCGACGACGAACAGGACGCCATCGAGAAGCTTCTCGCAGACCATGCTGAACGTCGGCTGTTGATGCTGCTGACGCTGCGGGGGAACTCTCTCTATGCGGGCTTGCGCCAGGTTGTTCGGCGTGGACAGATCGGCACACCGGCCTTTACCCATGTTCGCATGGCGGTGCAACTGAAGCGAGAGTCGCGCCCGCCGTGGTTTCTCGACTGGCACCGCTCCGGTGGGCTGTTCCTCGATTTGCTCATCCATGGTCTGGATCAGGTGGAGTGGGCGACAGGCAAGCGCATCGTTGCCCTCACCGCTAACATGGGCAACCTCGGCGAACCGGGGGAGGCCAACCTTCACGACCATGCGGCAGTGTATTGCGAGTTGGAGGACGGGAGCGCCGCGGTCGTCGAGGGACAACGGATGCTGCCGCCAACAAAAGGCTCTGACTACCGCATGACGGTCGCGGGGACGAAGGGGTGTGCTGACCTTTCCCTCGCTGAGGGGAAGCTGAGGGTGACCGATCCCGATGGAGAAGATCGTCCCCTCGAGTCTCTGCCGGAAGCCGTTTCTGTCGTTGCTGATTGGCTGGAGGGCGGGGAGCTGGTGCCTCAGTCGGCCTCCCTGCGGGCAAACCGGCTTGCCCTTGTGGCGACCGAGTCTGCGATTACGCACAAGAGAGTTGAGGGACTGGAGTGAAGAAGCCTTGGATCGTTTGGGCTTTTCTGCTGACGATGACTCTGTTCACCTTAACCCGGACTGACGCTAAGGATTACTCGATGCCGGCTCCGGTCTGCACGGTGCGGGAAGCCGGGCAACCGGAGAATCTGCTTGAGTGTACCGCGCCCGGCAGTCAGCAGTCTTCCACAAGCCACCTCGCTCTCAAAGCGACGCTTGCACGGAAGCGGGGAGAGTGGCGCGCTGCCGCGCACATAACCAGTCTCGCCGACCGGGAAAGAGAGATGGTGGTCGGTTTTGGGGTGCTCCTGCCTGAATCCCTGTCGAGGTTCTTTTGCTCGGATGGACGAGGGGAGCAACCGTTGCCTGCCTCGGGGTCGGTGACCTACCGGAGCGATTGCTCGCTGCCGGCAGTCACTTTCTTTGACGACCGTCAGGGCGTTACCCTTGTCGCGCCTTTCGACTTGCCCGCACCGGGGCTTGTCTTCAAATGGATGCGCGACAAAGGTGGATTGCGCGTTATCGTGGAGGTAACCAACCTGCGCCTCGCTGCTGCTGGTAAGTGCCGCGCCGGTCTTATTGCAGTGGAGCACGAAGGCGATTGGCGACCCGGGTTGGGCTGGCTTGTTCGTCACTATCCTCAATACTTCCATCCTCCCAATCCAAGCGTGCTCAACTATGACGGCCCCATGATCTACGACTTCGTAACGCCGGAGGACCGACTGCGACGCGACCTCGGCCAGGATTTGGCCTGGCAGGAATTGGGTTGGTCGTGGCCACACCTCGGTCTGTATCTGCCAGAAGAAGACCCCTGGCAGCGACAACCCGGAAGTGAAGGTGGACTGGGCGAGGGTGGAACGGTCACGCGAAGGTTGCTGAGGGACTACATACACCGCGCGACCAGCTTGGGAGTGGGTCAGTTTCTATATTTCCAGAGCACCGAGTCATGGGCGGAGTACGCGGAGCAGCACTTCGCCGAGAGCCGAGTTCGGACCGCGAACGGCGACCTGGTTCCGACGTGGGTGAAGTGTGTCGTGATGAATCCCGATCCTGCCTTGCCCTTTGGTCAGCACATCGCCAGGCAGGCTGACGCTCTGATGGACACCTTCCCGGAACTGGCCGGGTTCTTCTGGGACCAGAACTGCTACGCCTTCTACGACTTCGGCCACGACGACGGAATCAGCAGGGCAGACGGTCGTGGCGTTTCCATGTTGGAGTTCGCACAGAACCGATTGCAGCGGTTGGTCGCGAAACGGATTCATGCGAGAGGGAAAGCCATCTTCACGAATGGAGCCTACACGGTCGGGCTGTCGCGCTACTGCGACGGCGTGATGTCGGAGGGTTTCGGAACGACTCGCCGCCTCCAGTATATCTGCATGATGAAACCGCTGACGTTGCTGGCCTACGATTCCAGCCTCGGGGCTGCCAGAGACAAAGTACGGCTCGCGCTGGAGACCGGAGCTCAACCCTCGGTGACCCTCGGCGGTGATGAGTGCCGCGAGTTCTGCGCAGGCTATGGGACGATCTTTCAATTGCTGCGCGGCAAAGAATGGGTCTTCCATCCCAACGCGCTGGAACTGCCCGAGCGCTGGCGCGGCAATATCTTCCGTAATCCCAAGGGCCACTACGTCGTGACTCTGGTGCCCACCGAGAGTGAGACCGCCGATCCGGCAGAGCGATTGCGGACACAGGTCGTGCGCGTCCGACTCACGCAAAAGGAGCGGCGACGTTTCGTCTATCTTCTCTCCCCTGAGGTGCACGGGAGAAGGAGAGTCAGGTTCGAGTCCGCCTCTCACAACGGGCAGGTCGAATACACGATTCGAGTCCCGCCGCTGCCGGCGTGTGGGGCTGTCGTGCTTGCCCGCCCGTCAGCGTCAGCACGCGAGGAGGCTTGGGTGCCGGCGTCCTCCGGCATCGAGGTCGAGGTGAGCAACGGTGAGCAGCCCGCCCAGATCTCTCTTGGAGAAGAGGTTGAGATTGCGATTGCCAACCGATCTGCTGAGCCGCGGGAAGTGGAGGTGAAGACCCTGTGGCAACCGGGCGGAATAGGAGAGTTGGTTCGGCATCAGACGCTCGCGGGGGACGACGTGAAAAAGCTCTCCGTCCCCGTGTCCGTTTCGCAGGGAGGCCGTTGGACTCTTCATGTTTCCGTGGAGTGGCCGGGGAACAAAGTCGAGAAGACGGTGCAGGCAGACGTTGCCGATTCCTTTCTGCCGCCTGGATTCAAGCCGGAAGACCTGACCGGATTGACGCTGCAACTTGACGCTTTCAACTCCCTCGGAGATCAGTACGCCAACAAGCCGGTAAGAATCAACGGGGTAGAGGTCGGGAGATTACCGGTGACGGGGCAGACGTTGATATGGCATGAGGGGCTAACCGTCACGGTTCCCATCGAGACCGCACGGCAGGTCATGGAAAAAGGGCCCCAACCATCGGGCGACTACCTGCTGTCCGTTACCGTGGATAACCCGGTAAACAACTGCTTCAAAGTCCGCTCTCTGCGAGCAAGACTCAGGCTGGGGCAGAACGAGGAGATTCTCTCGACCTGGAGCCGTGAAGTTCGGTGCAGCGACGCGGGCTGGCTGTATGCGGAGGGGAAGAGCGTGTCACTGGGACAGGCGGTGGAGGCGGGAAGTTTGCGCTTCTTCGCAAGCCGCAAGGGGTAGTTCGGGTGGCTTGACTCGGCTCTTGCCGGATGCGA